>JBCCSU010000022.1:0-32797 GCA_039199635.1 Bacteroidota bacterium
GCTAATTTTGAAGCTTTTAAAAATTATGAAGTGGAAGGCCTGAAAGAGCTCATCTTCCCCTTTGCTGATTTTGTTGATGAATTTTATGAGCTAAAACTTGAGGACAGTGAATTTCTCATCAATCAAAAAACCGGTAAAATAGAAAGTGAGATCCACCATAAAAATACGCAGAAGTTGGCTGTACTTGCGTTTGATCTGCATACTGGTGTTGGGCAGCCATGGTGGGCAGCTCTACTGGGCATAACTTCTATAAGCATGCTCTTCTTTATCTTCTCAGGATTCAAGATCTATTTGAAAAGAACCGCTCATAAGGTCACTATTGTTAATCCACACAAAAAGCAAGAAAGCGAAATTATTATTGCAGTAGGTTCGGAATTAGGCAATACCTTGAAATTTGCGCAGGCGCTACACCAAGCCCTGCTAGATCAAAGTAAAAAATCCTTCCTTACCGAAATGAATGCCTTTGAGCATTTCCCTGAAATGCAACATCTGATTGTTATGACTTCTACCTATGGTGTAGGTGAAGCCCCGGCCAGTGCCAACCAATTTACCCAACGGTTTTCCGAGGTTGAGCATTTATTAAAGCCGTTTCATTATTCGGTAGTTGGGTTTGGTTCTACTAACTATCCTGATTTTTGCCAGTATGCGATAGACGTGGAACAGATGCTAAGCAACACCCAGAAGGCTAGGAGGTTAACACCATTGGCCAAGATCAATAAAGCATCAATTGAGGAATTCAAAGATTGGGTATCTGAGTTCGAGGAGAAAATAGGGCTTCGATTAAAAGTCAATGTAATTACCGAAAAGCCGAAAACCGTAGAATTGAAAGTTCAACATAAGATCTTTTCTCCAAATAAAGCTGATGAGACTTTTTTACTTGAACTCAGCTCCAGTAATGGTGCGCTAAAAAAACATCAGTCTGGCGACCTAATGGTCATAAGCCCGGATAAAGACCAGGAAGACCGATATTATTCTATATCCGTCCGTGCGGAGGAACGTTCTCTTCTACTCAGCGTAAAAAAGCATGAGTACGGTCTGGTATCTAACTATCTAGCTAACCTTTCTGATCAGGATCTTCTCTCAGTTTCTTTTAAAAGAAATCCGGAATTTCATTTCCCCGAAGACGCGGAACAGGTGATAATGATCGCTAACGGTACCGGTATTGCGCCGTTCATAGGTATGATTGAAAATAACACACGGAAAATTCCGGTATCCTTGTATTGGGGTGGTCAAAATAAAAGCTCATGGCAGCTTTATCAACCTATTATGGATATTCTGTTACAGAAGGGTCAAGTGAAGCAGGTAAGAACAGCGTTTTCGCGAGAAAAAGAAAGTAATTATGTTCAAGATATTCTAAACAGCGATGCTGCCTTCATTGCGCAATGTTTACAAGGCAAATGCTATGTTTTAATTTGCGGTGCTTTGAAAATGCAGGAGGGTGTAGAGAATACGCTTGACTTTATTACATCTAGCGAATTGAATAAACCGCTACAGCATTTTAAAGAGAAAGGGTTAGTCAAGGCGGATTGTTATTAACCTGGTTTACATCCACTCCTATTCCGTGAGAAGTAATTCAATGCCGATATCCCTTCCAAGTACCTCCATACCGATAAAAGCTACCCTGCTGACATGTCTTTAAACAGTCAGGGCAAACGAATATCCAGCCCTTGCCTTTCTGTGTTTGTATCCGGTAAGCTACATCGGTTTCGGTTTTACAGGTTGAGCAGACCTTCGTTTTCATTACACCTGTAGAGTTCGATCATTTAATTCATTGTATTTTTGGGTAATCCATAAAATGATCACGCCAAATATAACCGCCACCAAAATGAGCAAATTATTGATCAGCCCCTCAGTGCTGAAAGAAATGCGGATCAAAATGGTAGATATAATAAACCCGGAGTTGCGAATAAATACGTGAAAACTGCTGGTATTGAAAAATGAAAACAATAACAGTAGTACATCAGTGAGGATAAGAAGTGTGAAGAATTTATCGTAAAAAATATTATTTATATCAATAAAGCTTGCGCCTTCCCCTCCTGAAGACTGCATCCATTCAATCCACTCTGTAAACCAATTCACAAAACTGTAAAGTGCCATTACTATGATAACGGGTACGAGAAAAGTGGCCATTACCCTTTTTCTTCTGATGAAAGTCCTGACTTTTTCCGGTAGATCTTTTACTAACTCACTGTGCTCCTTTCGTGCGTTTAACCTATGAAAAATGTAGATAAAAACGAATAGTAAAATGGTAGAGATAATGTCATAAGTAAACTGCAGGTCATATTTAATATCAAACCAATTTACCGAGAGATCCAGGTTGGCCAGGTCCTTAAAAATTCTCCGGATCATAATGAGCGTTATGATCTCATACTGTTTAGCAATATAATTGGAAGTGGATTTAGGTATATGATACACTAAAAGGTAAACTTCAAATAGGAGGATAAAAGAAAAGGGAGTGTAAATGGCAGAAATGGGATTAGTTAAGAGCTCAGATTCATAGGAGAGCTTAATGAAACCGAAATCAACTAACGCAATTACAATTAAGTGAATAATAAAGCTGAATATGGATAACCAAATAATGACTTTCTCAGCATTCTCCTTAGTTTCTTTCCCCAGCAGGGCATTGTAAAATCGATCATAAATTGTGCCTGACATAGCACAAAAACAGTGATTAACATCATTTGTTAATTATTATGATCTACCATCGGTCTATAATCTATACTAAATATTTTCATGCAATACACCTCTGCATTTTCCAGCTACTCTACTCATCTCTTGAAAGAAACTCATGACTTTTACCATGAGGTCCTGAAGTTAGATACAGAAATAGTCAGGCAGCGATTCATTCATGTTTATCTGCCTAATGGCGAACCATTGATCATTTATGTCAAGAAGGACCACCGACCTTCCGACTATACGGTATTGAACTTTCAGGTTACTGACATTGCCGAAACGGTGAGGGATTTGAAAACCAAAGGTGTTAGTTTTTTGCAATACGATGAACCCATCAAAACCGATGATCAAGGGATCTCTTGGGACGATAACGGATCTCATTTAGCATGGTTTAAAGATCCGGGAGGCAATATTATTGCGCTAATCGAAAACTAATCAATTATTAATGAACTCAATGATCTTTTCGTCCATTGGCTTCACACCAGACTTGTAAAAGTTTACTAGTTTACCCTCTTCATTGATCAGGTACTTACAGAAATTCCAGGTGGGGGATTTATCATTCCAGCCATTTTTATCTTTATCGGAAAGCCATGCATAAAGTGGATGTTGGTCCTTTCCTTTTACCTCAATTTTAGAAAATAGCTGGAAGGTAACACCGTAGTTCACTTTACAGAATTTTGCAATTTCCACGTTCGTTCCAGGCTCCTGACCCATAAAATTGTTAGAAGGGAAGCCTAAGATGGTCAGTTTATCTCCATATAATTCATGTAGCTTTTGTAAATCCTCGTATTGTGGTGTGTATCCGCACTTTGAGGCGGTATTAACAATAAGCAGCTTTTTCCCTTTGTACTGTGAAAAATCAATCGTAGTCCCATCGATGGCTTCGATTTTGAAATCATAAATGGAGGCGGAAGGAGCGAATAGCATTGAGAGTATTATTAAGAATGAGTTTATCATAATTTCTTTTTTGTTCATAACTGATTCCTGTCTGTTTTGTTAAGCATTAATTCAAATGGAAGTCAACTAAAAACGGGAAAGTCATGCGGCGGGAAGATTTCATTTTAACATCATTATCTATCCAAGAAGACGAAAGCAAAGATGACATAGACCAGGGTTTGAATGATCAGTAACGACTTCCAACACACAAATCATTAGAGTGACATAAAACAAGGAATACGATGGGAAAGCAGATTTTAGAAAAGGCACAGTGGAGCACGTTAATGGAACAGGTCAAAGCCCTATGCCCTGAAGCCTTTAACCAAAACGGGGATATTTTAAACCTGGTTAAGGGTAACTGGCAGAATGAGGGCAACCTTAAGCCGTTTAATTCCAGTATCGACGGCACCCTGTTGGGATACTATCCCATGCTGAAAGCTCAGGAAGGTAAGGAGGCAGTAGAATATTGCGCCAAAGAATTTAAAGACTGGCAAAACATAAAGTTGGATCAGCGGAAAGAACGGGTAAAGCAAACCTTAGATGAAATTGAAAAGCACAAAGAGCTGCTTTCTTACTTACTGGTTTGGGAAATTGGCAAGCCATATCTACAATCCCTGGACAGTGTGGAACGCTGTGTGGACGGGGTAAGGTGGTACGTGGAAAATATAGAATCCATGTTAGAAAATAGGACACCTTTAGGGGTGATCTCAAACATCGCTTCATGGAATTATCCGTTGTCGGTTTTAGTCCACGCGTGTTTGGTCCAGGTGCTGAGTGGGAATACGGTCATTGCTAAAACACCTTCTGATGGAGGGTTATGGTCGCTGACGGTCTGTTTTGCTATTGCCAAAAGAGTAGGCTTACCGGTATCCCTGATCAGTGGATCAGGCGGTGTATTAAGCGAAGCCTTAGTAACCCATGATGCCGTCGACTGCCTGTCTTACGTAGGAGGTAAGAGCAACGGCCGAATGATCGCCAACTCTTTATATAATAAAAATAAGCGCTATATGCTGGAGATGGAGGGCATCAATAGCTATGGAGTCTGGGATTTTTCTGACTGGGAGGGTCTGGCCAAACAGATAAAGTCGGGCTTTAAATATGGGAAACAGCGTTGTACGGCCTACGTTAGGTTTGTAGTACAAAGAACATTATTTCCTAAGTTCCTGGATATGTACCTTCCAGTTTTGAAATCATTACGTTTCGGTAATCCCCTGCTGGCGGACAAAGGAGCAAATGAACCTCCAAACTATGATTTTGGTCCGCTCATCAACTCGAGAAAGGTCAGTGATATTAACGTTATGTTTAACGATGCCTTAGGTAAAGGTGCGGTCTCCATCTACCAGGGAGAACTAAAGGAAGACAATTTTCTGCCCCATCAGGATACCTCCGCGTATTTAGCTCCGGCTTCTTTGCTCAATCTACCCAAGAACGCCACTCTGTATCATAATGAGCCTTTCGGCCCGTTGGACAGTATCATTTTGGTGGATAGTAAAGATGAACTCATTACAGAAATGAATGTTTCCAATGGGGCTTTAGTTTCTTCCATAGCTTGTGATAATCCTATAGAAGCGGATGAGATCGCTATGCAGCTAAGAGGATACAAAGTAGGAATAAACGCGGTGAAATCAAGGGGAGATCGAGAGGCTACATTTGGAGGATTAGGGGAATCCTGGAAAGGTTGTTTCGTTGGGGGGAAATATTTGGTTCATGCGGTTACGAACTCAACAAACGGGGATCGATTGTATGGTAATTTTCCTGAATATACACTACTGCCAGAGAGCCGATAGTATTTAAACCAATCATTGGACGGCAGCTGAACCTAAAAAGGGAAGTAATCATCTTTGATTCTGTAAATATCGATGTAGGCTGGAACTAAACTTAATGCATTGTACTAGTTACTGACTACGCATAGTATAGGAGTTTATCGCTTTTTGTTTATTATCGAGTGAAAAAGGGAAGAAAATTCGGATGGGTGGCTTATTAAGACTAGCCATTTTTGTCATGGGAAAGAAAATAGACTAAGATTTTTTAAACAAAATAGTAGTTTAATTAAGGCATCCTCAGCTGATATAATAAGTGTGTAAGTTGTTAACAATACCAGACTAATTTTACCTGGGTTCATCTTTCAGCTGTTATTAATCTCTCAAATTGTCGAATACATTCCCAAAAGAAGTGAAGATGCTGTTCTGGTTATTATCTTGTTAGTAACACAATCTTTTCGAAAGCATTTCATAAAAGCCTGGCAATCTGGAACCAGGCTTTTAAAATGACACCAGCGAATAATTATTTTATTCAAGAGTAAAAACATAAATAGGATCACCCGCAGTTTTTACCACTGGCTCAGAAGAGGTAACTCCAGTTTTAGTGTTATAAGTGAATAAGCCTACCGCAGATTCACTGGATATTGAAAAGATTATTTCATCGCCTAGTTTAGCAACATCTCCGGAATAAAAACTTGTTAAAGGTATATCTAGTTTTTCAATCTTTTTCTCTACCAAATCAGCCTTTACTGCATAAAAAGGGCGCTCTTTGAAAAAATCCTGGTCAAGTGCAAGTGCTGGTGACTTAACCGTAAAGTAAAGAGTATTCCCAGCGTCATAATACGCTTGATTTATATAGGAAGTAAATCCACCCTCTACACCGGCTATGTTTTCAGAAGACAGATTAAAAACATAATCAGGATCAAACTCTGTTTCTCCATTTTTAATGCGTAAAAAACCATGACTCTGCCCCTTTATATAACCGAATGATCCGAGGCAGTATACATAGAGGTCTCCATTTTCAGTTACAATAAAAGACTCCTGCATGCCAGGACGACCAGCCCAGTCCAACCTTGTATCGCTAATCATTTTTTCTACAGAAAGTGTATTTTCATCAACAACCAGGATATGTGCACCATTTTCCGAAGAAGCAAAGGAATTCTTTTGTTGCAACGTAATGAATAGCTTTCCGTCTTTGGCTATGATTGCCCCAGGATCAGGATTATTGTCAGCACCGATTACGTACTCACTACCCAGTAAGTCAATTTCATCTATTTTCTCAAGCGTAGTAGGGTTGAATACTACTACCTTTCCTTTGTCAGTCAGTGAAATGTAAGCTTTATTATCACTAACAAAATAAATATTGGAAGGGAATGAATTTTCTTCCATCACCATTTGTCCATCCTCGCTCAAATTACCTTTATCGTCAATACGATATCTTTTCACCACATCTCCGTAAAAATTTGGACTGGTAAAAACGTAATTCCGATAGTGATAAGTGAACGGATATGCTACTTCCTCAAAAGCGTTATCGTTAGAATAATTGGCAGAGTCCAAACCGGAATGAGTACCTAAAAACGAACTCGATTCAAAAGCAGTATGAATAATCAATCGCTGATCCAGTTTACTCAGCGCTACGTCATCATCATTACAGGATGTTATAAATAAGATAGTAATAAAAGATAGTTTAATTAGTAAGTGTCTCATTGTTTTTAAATTGAAGTATATCGAAGTTTGATTCTAAAAGTTCGACCTGGTAAGGGGTTGTTAAAATTATTGATGACTAACTCATCTGAAAGATTTCTCAACTCAAGACCGAGGCTCAATTTATCATCCCAAATTGAATGCTCCAGCCCTATATTATGTGTGAGTGCAGCCGGTATCGTACGTTTTTGATTAACGCTTAACTGAAACTCGTAGAAGAAGTCGTGAATGTATTGACTTTCATAATAAAATCGTGTTTGTGTGGATTTACCTAAAAAGTTATTGATTTGGTATTCAATCCCACCATTAGCAAATAGCCATGGTATGTGTGGCAAACGAAGTCCATAGGTTGGGTTTTCTACACCTATGGTTCCAGGCTTCATCTTCTGGATATCTAATACATCTTGGTAAGTAGTGTTAAAATATGCATAGAAATTTTTGGTTATATCCCACTTAAGGTCAAGTTCTGCACCACGGATTAATGCTTCTCCTACGTTAGTGTAAGCAGTAGTTACCCCATTTCCTCGCAACTGAATCATGTTAGTTAAATTCATTTGAAAAAGGGTAAGCCCTAATTTTAAATCCCGCAGGGGACTGATCAACTTTTCATACTGTAGTCCCGCTGTGTAATTCAGGCTTTCTTCAGGGCGTAACTGTGGTGCGGCAATTTGCAGTAGCCCATCTCCATATAGTTCATTAGGTGCTGGTAGGCGGTAAGCATGCTGGAAGCCCAACTTAATCAACAAATCTTCGGAGATGCTATAACTAGCAAATACACTTTGTCCAAAACGTGAAGTAGAAAAATCGATTTGATTCTGCTCCACATTTCCAACACCCAAAATATTGCTGGATACTCCTCGACTACCAAAAGTATAATGGTTAACACTTAATTGTGTGGTCAATCGTTCATTCGCCGATTTTAATTCGTGGGAAATACTTAGCGTATGCGAGTGCAGGTTAGAAGGAAAAGTAGTAATATTTTGTCCGGCAAACTCATTTGCTAAAGGGTCATCTGGTCGGTTTTTAGAGACGCGAAATACAGAATTAAAGTTGAGGCTTTGCCTTGATGCCAAGACATAATTAAAGTTGATAATCTGCTGAAAATCTTGTTGATAATTGTCAGAATGATTCGGGTAGAACCCTAATTCTCCCCTTCCAGTAGGGCTTAAGAATTGATCCCCATCGAAATTGTAGCGATAGGCAGAAGTATCGATCAGGCTGCTTCTCATCACGGGGACAAAGGCCCGGTAGGAAAATGATAGTTTATCAGTGAATAATCGATCTTTTTCAAAGTCGACCTCTAATTGAACTATCTCAGCAGTATTGTGTGCATGCTGTATATTCTGTTGAATACCTTGAAGTTGTCGGTAGTTAGTATAATAGGCTATTTCGAACCGAAATTCATCGAACCAGATATCATGAAAAGTAGCGGCAGCACCTACTCCATAGGATTCATAACGATCGTGATCACGTTCAATAATTAAGTCGGGTTGAAAAGGGGAGACCATGGTATAATCATTCTCAGCATAATTAAGAAAGCCTCCTATTCCAAGCGCTAATTTAGGGCTAACTACTTTTTTATAGATCAACGAGCCTGAGTGAGTATTGTAACTCTGAAGCATATAGTTAAAATCTACGTAATCACTATCCACGTGCTTGGTCACAATATTTACGGCTCCGCCAATCCCCGAAGCGCCAAGATCGGCAGGTATTATGCCCTTATAAATTTCAACACGGTCAATGAGATTAATGGGGAGGTCATTGAGTGAAAAGCTTCCATCTGTGTAATTAATAGGGCTTTTGTCCAGGAATAACGCTATTCTATTCCCTTCTAATTCTCTTACTGAAATCGTATTTGCACTCCCTAGGCCACCATTATTTCGAACAACTGTTCCGGCTTCTCTGCTCAGCACTTCGTTGAGGTTAGTAGCCCGGTTTTTCAGTCGATCTATATTTACCACAGATACCGGGTACAGGTCTATTTTTTCCTGCACCTCAGCACTGTATCGGCGTTTTGCCTGCACTTCAATCTCTCCAAGCAGAGTAGTTTTTGGTATTAGTCTTATCTGCTGGTTGTCATTAAATTCACGAATAAGCACAGGTTCATATCCAATTACAGATACACTGACCTTAATTCCTTCTCGGATTTGGATTTTAGCGGACCCATTATGATCAGTAACAGCTATTAAATGATTTAGTGAATCAATGACATGCGCTCCCGGTATGGGTTCACCTGTTTCTACATCCTTAACCGTAATCTCTATAACACTTCCATTTTGCAATTCAACCTGCCCAAAGCTTAAAGAGGATAAACTGAATAGAACTACCAACATCACAGCACTAAAGGGTGTTATTCTACAATCAATAAGCATCAAACTCTGCATTACGATAACTTTTCGAAAGTAAGCAGCATGATTGTGCAGGAAATAACGCGATCGTATATTTGAATAACGTGATCGTATTTTAATTGAAATGGGGTTTAAACTAGAACTGGATTCGGATAGTTTTAATGGGTTAACCCTTGCCACTCAAGTAGAGGATGTGAAGACTAATCCGGTAATGGGTTCGAAGTACAACTTCGAACTTTCAATTGGACAAGTTAATTTTCGGGAGCATGCGCTAGGCTCAAAAAGTTGGAGATATGGTGGAATGAGTTTTAGCAAAAACCTTGCACTTATTGGGGAAATTACAGACCCTAGAATCGAATTTTATTTTTCACTTGGAGGATTGTATCAGTCTCAAATTGAAAGTCACCCGCAGACGTTCAGTATTCCTTCTTATAAATTCAGTATTTCTTACACGCCAAATCCTTCAGGCAAATGCTTCTTATTGGAAGACATACATAACCGTTTTTTTGAGATGAATATAAAGGTGGAGGACCTAATTAGACTTAAGCTGACAAGTAGCCGGTCTTACGATCTTTTGGTGAAATCAGTATTAACTAATGCGCCATTTTCCGTTTCTTATGAGGGTGTTCTGATGGATGGACAAATCATGAAGATTTTAGATCAGATTGAAAACCCACCGGTACATCAGAATTTCCTCTCGCGGTACACGGATTTAAAACTAGAAGAATTAATTCTTTTGGCGCTTCAGCGGTGTGACGAACACAGCTACGGTGATGGTTCGAAAATTACCCATCGGAAATTAGAGCGTTTAAGCAGAGCGGTTGACTTTATTAAGAACAACCATTATGATTTTCCATCACTCGATCATATTTCCAAAGCTGCCATGAGTTGTAAATCTCAGCTATGCGCCGATTTTAGAAAAGTCTATGGATGCAGCGTTATGGACTACTGCATGCGTGTAAGAATGGAGCATGCAGAGCACATGATTAAAAGTTCTGATATGACGATTGCCGAAATTGCATACCAAATAGGTTATAGAAACCCTCAGCATTTTACAGCCGCTTTTAAAAGACATTTTGATGTTCTACCCAGTAAACTAAGGCTTTAGCTTTTTGAGAGTTTTATACCTGCTATCTATCTTTGAGTAATGTTGTAAATCAATTCTTATCTTTTATCAAAATTCTCCATTTTAAAGGATGAGTTTTGGTTAATATGGGAATTAGTTCTGCCTAAAACGCGGGATGATCCTTTCCTAAAGGTTATGCTTAAGAATAAAAAAAATCGAAGTTAAATATTGAGTAATAAACGCACAGGATAATGATGAAGCAAACTAAAATCAACCTTCTTTTTCCTGTTCTTCTTTTATGTTTTTCTTGTGGTAATGTAGCTACTGATGAAGCTGTTATCGAAGCGATCACACCGGCAGAGGCCAATAGACTGCTGAATCTGAATCAAGAAATTATGGTTTTAGATGTGAGGACACCTGAAGAATACGAAGCGGGTCATATTGAAGGAGCGGTCAATATCAGTGTTTATGCCGAAAATTTCAATACTCAGGTAAACCAATTAGATAAAAATAAAACCTACATAGTTCACTGCGCGGCCAATGTAGAAAATGGGCGTAGCGCTAAATCCATTAACATCATGACCGACGCAGGTTTCAAAGATATTATGAGTCTTGAAGGTGGATTTACTCGCTGGCAGAGTGAAGGTTTTGACGTTTCTGATCAGTAGCAGTGTTTACATTATACTTTCAATTTGAGTGGGATAAAACCTGGAAGTCTGATTAACTAATTGTAGCTATCCATTTTTGGCGACTCAATCGCTTAATTTTCCCGTAGTTGACTTTTTTCAACCAAAATTTACCTTATCTCACTCGTTAAATAATCATAATTCATTTTAGGTTGTTTATAGGGTAAAGGCATCGTTTTACGGCATTTTTAAATAGTGTTATCGCAGTAGCTGAGCAATACGGTGAACAACTAGCGATGACCAATAATGCATTGCCTTAGCAAAGAAAGCGTCACCGAAAAGCGCCATATGTCTTATAAAAAACGGAAGCTATGATTGATCCTGAAGTAATCACCGATAATCCAAAACTATACGCCCTACTACCTTTATTACATGTAGCCTGGTCTGATGCCGTGTTAACACCCAGTGAGATAAGCTATGTCAATGATCTCGTCAGCGAAACAGACTGGCTGACAGATGAAGAAAAGCTATGGGTTAAAAATCGGCTTGATCCTAAAAGCCCTCCTAGTGCCCAGCAGCTTAAAAGTTGGCTGGCGAAGCTAAAAGAGGTGGAGCATCAGCTCTCTGACGATGATAAGCACGACTTAGTAGCTATGGGGATTCAGCTTGCCGAAGTGAATGGGTACTCGGTTAATACGGAAACGCGGTTGAAGGCTAAAAAATCACTCCGTAAAATTGAGCAAGCCCTGGGAGTAATTAACCATGAAGCCGATAGGTTTTTACTAGATAATGACGATAATACTCTAACCCATGCCTTAGGTACCAATAGCACCTTCGACTGGCAAGAAATGGCCGACTTATTGGACGGAGAGCAGAAACCGTTGATCCAAAAGGTTAAGACCATCCTTACTGACCCTGAGTTTAAGTACTTCGAAGGTGAGGACCATTCCAAGTATCGTGAGCAGGTATTGGTATGGTGCCAGCTTCTGGCAGAACAAGGCTTTGGTGCTCAAGCTTATCCAAAAGAGGTTGGAGGCTCCGATGATATGGCAGGTTATTTTATGATCATGGAAACACTCAGTTACCATGACCTGAGCATGGTCATTAAATACGGAGTTCAATTCGGTTTATTTGGTATGAGCATTCTGTTTCTCGGTACAGAGAAGCACCATAAAAAGTACTTACCGCAGGTAGGTACTTTAGAACTGCCAGGTTCTTTTGCCATGACCGAAAGTGGTCACGGTTCAAACGTAAGAGATATTGAGACCACCGCTACTTATGACCACGCGGAGGGTGGTTTTATTATTCATACTCCGAATCACCTGGCAAGAAAAGATTATATTGGAAATGCCGCCTGTCATGCTCAAATGGCTACGGTTTTTGCCAAACTCATGATTGATGAAACGGATTTCGGTGTCAACGCCTTTTTGGTTCCTTTACGCGATAAAGAGGGCCAGCTACTTCCCGGTATAAAGATCGAGGATTGTGGTTTGAAAATGGGTTTGAATGGAGTGGATAACGGGCGCATCTGGTTTACCCAAGTAAAAGTACCCAAGGAAAATATGTTAGATCGTTTTGCCTGGGTTAATGATTCTGGCCAGTTTGAAAGTTCAATTGCCAGCGACAGTCGCAGGTTCTTTACTATGTTAGGTACATTAGTGGGCGGCCGGATAGGAATACCTCGATCAGCGTTGAGTGCGGCCAAATCAGGACTTGCTATTGCTATAAAATATGGTGATAAGCGAAGGCAGTTCGGTCCAAAAAACGGGCCTGAAGTACCTATTTTGAATTACAGATCTCACCAAAGGCGGTTAATCCCACTTTTGGCCAATGCCTATGCGCTACATTTCGCCCTTGGCTATCTTACCAATCGGTTTCTCCATAAAAAAGAAGAGGATATGCAAGAAATAGAGGCCTTGGCCGCCGGATTGAAAGCGTATTCTACCTGGAATACTACCGCCACACTTCAAACCTGTCGAGAAGCGTGTGGTGGCAAGGGTTTTTTATCTGAAAATCGTATTGGTGCACTTAAAAATGATACGGAGATCTATACCACCTTCGAGGGTGATAACACGGTGCTGATGCAACTGGTGGCTAAGAGTAGGTTGACCGAGTTTAAACAAGAATTTCACGAAGCTAATTTCTTTGGCATTCTTAACTACATCACCAACCAGGCAAAAACGGTAATTGTAGAAATGAATCCCATTACGGTAAGAAGAACGGATGATGAACATTTGCTGGATCCGGAATTTCATTTGAGTGCCTTTATCTATCGTGAGCGGAGCATTCTGACCTCTGCTGCCAAGCGATTTAAGCATAGGCTGGATTCAGGTATGGAATCTTTTGACGCTTTTAATGAATGCCAGTACCATATGCTCAATGTGGGCATGGCTTACACGGAACGGATTATATTGGAGCAATTTATTCAGCAGGTGAACCGTACAGAGAGTAAAACACTTAAAAGTGTTCTTAAAAAACTTTGTGATCTATTTGCACTTCACCTGCTTGAAAAAAACAAGGGGTGGTACCTGGAGCAAGGCTATATGGATGGAAGTAAAACCAAGGCCATCAGACGTATGGTAAATACGCTTTGCTGGGAAATCAGACAAGAAGCTGTACCGTTGGTTGATGCTTTTGATATTCCCAAAAGCTGCCTGGGCGCACCGATCGTGTTCGAATAAGGTAGAAGCTTTATGCTGTAGCGTCTAATCATGGCCAAAACTTCTCATTCGATGATCTGTTTCTTAATTTTGAACATTAAAGTGATCTAAACTCGAACTTTTCGCTAGTGTCTATCAATAGTGAAAATAGAATTAAAATAACCTAAATGATAATTATACAGTCTAAAATAAAAACACTCATACATGTTATGAGCTCAGTGGTTCTTTTCATTTCCTGCGGAAGCCAAGGCCCCACAGAAAAAGAGTTTGAAGCTGCAGCTGAAAATTATGCTGATATCGTACTGGCCAGCTATCAGGATAGCTACAGCGAAACAGTGAAGCTTAAAGAATTGATTGATGCTTTTGTAGCGGCTCCTACCGAGGAGGGTTTCTTAGCCTGCAAGACACAATGGCTTAAAGCCAGGGATCCCTACGGGCAGACAGAAGCGTTTCGTTTTTATGGAGGCCCTATCGATGATGAAAATGGCCCTGAGGGACTGATTAATGCCTGGCCTATGGATGAGAATTTTATCGACTATGTGCGAAATGATAGCACAGCGGGACTGATCAATAACCTGGAAGAGTACCCGGAAATTACGAAAGCGCTCCTGGAAAATCTGAATGAGTCTTTTTCAGAAGAGAGCATTTTTACGGGTTATCACGCCATTGAATTTTTACTTTGGGGACAGGACTTTTATAAGGACAGCGGTGGCCTCCGCCCCTATACTGATTATGTACAAGGCGGCACTGCACCAAACCCGGAGAGAAGAGGTTTGTACCTGAAACTAACGGCAGAGTTATTACTTGATCATCTTTTATCGGTTCAGCAGGAATGGGAAAAAGGCGGAAACTATCGGGCTACATTTCTTGCTTTCCCGAAAAACGAGATCATCACCAAAATTTTCACTGCCTTGGGAGAGTTTAGTAAAGGGGAACTTTCCGGAGAGCGGATGTTCGTGGCCGTAGATTCCAAAGATCAGGAAAACGAGCACTCTTGCTTTGCAGATAATACTATCGCTGATATTGTTAATAATTTTCAGGGTATCGTAAATGTGTATACCGGGGAGTATACCAGGGTAGACGGTTCCAAAGTGAATGGCATCAGTTATGCGGCATTAGCCGCAGAAATTAGCCCTGAAAAAGCTACTACTGCTAATGAGGCTATCCATGCCACATTTCAGGCGATCAACGACATCCCGGCACCCTTCGATCAAGCCATCATTGAAAATGAGGAAGAAGTGTTAAAAGCAGTAGAAGCCCTGGAAGATCTAAGTGATGCTTTTGCGGATGTGAGCCTTGAGCTCAAAAAGTAACTAGTATAAAATAATGAGGGGAAGGGTACAGGCGGTTGTATTAATATTAAGTATTACTCTATTCTGTTTAAAGTGTGCCCACACTGTGGATTTAAGCATAGAACAACTGAGTGGTGGGCTTAACTTTACCTCTTATAATTTCAGCAAAGATGCTTTTGGGGTACAGGGTAATAAATTGAGCCGTACAGAGTCTCGTCTTTTTCAGTCGGGGAATGAGCTTTTTCGAACGAATTGGGTAGAAGCTCCGGCATCTGTGGAATCGTTGGACGGACTAGGGCCTGTTTTTAACGCAAGCTCTTGCGGAAGCTGTCATTTTAAGGATGGCAGAGGCGCACCTCCTGACGAACCGAATGGAACTCGCTTTGGATTACTTTGGCGATTGAATACCGGCAAAAAAAATGAAATCGGGGCTAATCTGCCTCATCCCGTTTATGGTTCTCAAATTCAAGACCATGCCATTCCAAAGATCTCACCCGAAGCAGAAGTGATCATTACCTACGACACCATCAGAGGATATTACAAAGATGGGAGCCCCTATGTACTTTATAAACCGCACTATACACTTTCTAAGTTGGCCTATGGGGAAATTGAGGAAGAGTATTCTCTTTCTCCTCGTATTGCCTCTCAAGTAGCCGGATTGGGGTTATTGGAGAATATTCCAATCGAGGACCTACTGGCTAACGAAGATATAAATGATGAAGATGGCGATGGTATTTCCGGGAAAGCTAATTATGTGTGGAATGTTTTAGAGGGGCAGAAAACAGTGGGGCGTTTTGGTTGGAAGGCTAACCAGCCCACTATCATGCAGCAAAGCGCTTCAGCCTTTAACGGCGATATGGGATTAACCACCTCGTTATTTCCCGAAGATGAATTTAGTGCATACCAAGAAGAACAAGGTCCTCCCAAGCAAGAGGGGGGCTCTCCTGAGATCAGTGACCGGCAGCTCGAACGGATTACACTATACGTTCAAACCCTAGCTATTCCTGCAAAAAGAAACACGGATAAACCGGAATATTTGATAGGTAGAACTATCTTCAATGATATAGGGTGTGAGTCTTGCCATAAAACATCGTTCACCACCGGGAATACTTCAACGATCTCATCTTTGAATAATCAAAAAATATTCCCATACACCGATCTGTTACTCCACGACATGGGCGAGGGATTGGCTGACAATGTTCCTGATTTTGAAGCCACCGGAAGAGAATGGCGTACCCCGCCACTATGGGGTATAGGCCTTATTAAAACCGTAAACAAACACACGCGATTACTTCATGACGGACGGGCCCGAAGCATCGAACAAGCGATTTTATGGCATGGAGGTGAAGGGGAAGCTTCTAAAAATAAATTTGTAAGTATGACTAAAACTGAACGGGAAGCACTGCTTCTTTTTATTGAAAGTTTATAATGTGGGTAGTTATTACCAGTAAATCCTATTGATCTATGAATAAAAAACTACTATTCTTATTTACACTGCTCGGGTTATTATTCAATGTATCATGTAACCAACCACCGGCCTTTGAGCGTTCTTCATTCCTCGAGAATTACGCGCATAATATCGTTTTGCCCTCTATTGAAAATGTAGTGCAGATGGCCCATAATCTGCAAAAGACGACCAATAACTTAGATGAAAAAAGAGATGCTGAAAGTCTGAAACTTGCGCAGTCGGCCTGGGATCAAGCGTACAGTGCCTGGCTAAAAGTGAAGCTATTAAATTTTGGCCCGGGTGGACCCGAGGGGCGCAGACGTACCATTTTAGAAGAGGTCGGTCTCTGGCCTGTCGATGTAGTAGGAATAGAAGAAAAAATACAAACTGGCGATTTCAAGCTGAATGATGCCAAAAGAAATACCAGAGGCTTACTTGCTGCTGAGTATTTACTTTTTGAAGAAACTCCTGCGGGCATTCTACAGTCCCCCGAAATAGATAAGCGGCTGGACTATCTGAACCTAATCATTGAAAAACTAGTGCTGCAATTGGACGAATTACAAAAAGCCTGGCAAAATGATTATTTATCTACATTCTTGCAAAATGAGGGTACCGAAGTAAAAAGTTCTACTACTTTGATGTTCAACGAAATGGTTCGCTGTTTTGAATCACTACGGGATGTGCAATTGGGTATTCCTATGGGGCTTATTGCCGGACAGTCCGGCCCACAACCTGAACTAGCGGAGGCTAGATTTAGCAAAAACTCTCTAAAGTATCTTTTGGCCGGTTATGAAAACCTGATCTCTTTTTGGGAAGGGAAGAAACACACGGGGGAAGATGGCATAGGCTGGGAGGAATATCTACTTTCTGTAGAAGGTGGACCAGCCTTAGTTGAAAATATTCGATCAAGGCTGGCTAAAATTGACGATATAATTGATCGTATCCCGCAAGATCAGAACTTTGAGTTGTTAGCTGTAAATGATGATCCGGCACTTACTGAATTTTATCATGAACTTAAAGAGTTGACACCTTACTTCAAGGGGGCTTCGAGCAGCTTATTGAGTCTGGCCATAACATTCAGCTCAGGTGATGGTGATTGATGAGGGATTAAAAAAGATTCAAATCATGAAGAATATATTTCCAATACTGTTTTTGTGTATGGCTTTATTCAGCTGCGGACCTTCAAAGAAAGAGGGTGCTGAAACTTCCGGACAGGTGGTAAATGTGTACACTCACCGACACTATGAAGTAGACCAGCGCTTATTCAAACAATTTGAGGACGAAACCGGTATCCAGGTAAATGTGGTTAACGCCAATGCTGATGAGTTGATCCAAAAAATGGAAGCTGAAGGTAATGCATCTCCGGCTGATGTTCTAATTACAGTAGACGCCGGCCGGTTAGCCAGGGCGAAGGAAAAAGGGCTTTTACAGGCCTCTAGCTCTGATTTTCTTACCAACACCATTCCCGATCATCTTAAAGACCATGAAAATCATTGGTTTGCCCTAACCAAGCGAGCCCGAATTATTGTTTATGCCAAAGATCGTGTTACACCAGAAGAACTTTCTACGTACGAGGCACTCACAGATAATAAATGGCAAGGAAAGGTCCTGATTCGTTCCTCTTCCAACATTTATAACCAATCTCTCCTGGCTTCCATTATTGCGAATACCGGAGAAAACAATGCGCGGAATTGGGTAGCAGGCATGGTAAAAAATATGGCGCGTACACCTAAAGGAAATGATCGTGATCAGGTGAAGGCAGTGGCGGCCGGAGAAGGTGATCTGACCATAGTAAATACCTATTATTTGGGAAGGATGTTAAATTCTAAAGACCCGTTAGAAGTTGAAGCTGGAAATAAGGTTGGTATATTTTTCCCGAATCAAGATGATCGAGGGACACATATAAATATTAGCGGAGCAGGAGTGGCCCGCTATTCACCAAATAAAGAAAATGCCGTCAAATTTATCGAGTTTCTGGTTTCTAAACCTGCGCAAAAAGTATTTGCTCAGGCCAATTATGAGTATCCCATACACCCTGAGGTGTCGGCCACTGAATTATTGCAATCCTGGGGTAATTTTAAAGAAGACAAATTACCTTTAAGTAAATTGGGAGAGTATAATAAACTTGCCAATCTAATATTTGATGCAGGTAGCTGGCCTTAAAGCTTACCTATCCGTTATGATACACACTTATTAGCCATTGTCCATTACATCACAATCGTACTTAACAAAGAACAAACGAGATTTTGGCAAATGGTCCGTGATGGCTTTGGTCATTACGGTGTTCATCGGAATTCCTGCACTTTATATCTTTATTAAACTTTTTAATGGGCCGGGTGAGTCATGGGCTCAGATTGCCGAATACCTCTTACCTAAGTATGTAAAAAATTCGCTCTACCTGGCGCTGATTTGCTCACTTCTAACCGCACTTTTCGGTGTTGCTAGTGCTTGGTTGAGTGTACGTTACGAATTTTACGGCCGTAGGATTCTTGAATGGTTGCTTATTTTACCGCTGGCCATCCCCTCTTACATTACCGCGTATGCTTATGCCGGCATCTTCGATTACGGAGGGTCTTTAAACGTATTATTAAGTTGGATATCACTTGATGTTGGAAGAATAGATCTTATGAATATTAATGGCCTAGCCCTCATTTTAAGCATCTCGCTCTATCCGTATGTGTATGTAGCCTGTCGTACTTTTTTTCTGCATCGCTCCCAAAACTTAATAGATGCTTCAAGAGTATTAGGTAAAGGAGAGGCACAGCATTTTTTCAAGCTTATTCTACCCATGGCCAGGCCAGCAATAGTAGGAGGTATTATCCTTGTTTTGATGGAAGTACTCAATGACTATGGAGCGGCCAAATATTATGGTGTTAACACCTTTACCACGGGCATTTTTAAATCCTGGTTTGGATATCGCGAGCTTGAAACAGCTATATACCTTGCCGCGCTATTATTAGTGATCATATTCGCTTTAATAGTCATAGAACAAAGGCAGCGTGGCGCAAGGAAATTTGCCGCCGACAGCGGCAGTGAAAGACGGCTAGAACGACTGAAAAGCAGCGGTATACAACGAGTGGGCATTACCTTTTTAGTCGTCTTACCTGCATTTTTAGGTTTTATAGCGCCCTTAGCTCAGCTCTTATATTGGGCGATAATATCTTATGTAGAAATCGATTGGGCCGCGCTACTTCAAGTTGTATTTCAAAGTTTGGGTATTGCGGCTTTTGCTTCGTTTTGTTGTGTTTTAATGGCCATGCTATTACTGATGGCCAAAGAATGGAACCGGCTAAACTGGGTAAACCAGATAGCTAAAATCGGAATTTTAGGATACGCGATTCCAGGTGCTGTAATCGCAGTAGGTATCTATATGCCTGGCCTCTATTTTGACAAATGGCTGATCGATTTCATTGGACGCACGTTCTCCGTAAAAATGAACCTTTTGCTTACAGGCACCGTCATCGCCTTAATCTACGCTTATGTAGTGCGTTTTCTTGCCGTAGCATTTAATCCGATTGCGGCAAGTCGGGAAAAGATTCAATTCGGTCTGCTTCAGGCCTCACAGTCCCTTGGGAAAGGAGCATTCTTTACCTTTTTAAAGGTTGAAATACCATTACTAAAACCCGCTCTGTTAGGCGCATTTATTCTGGTGTTTATCGATGTGATGAAGGAATTACCCTTAACACTTATACTGAAACCGTATGATGTTCAAACTCTGGCCGTTGAAGCATATCAGTTTGCCAGTGATGAACGTATCATAGAAGCTGCTATGCCTTCTTTACTTATTATAGCTACAGGAGTGTTCCCTGTTATATTTCTGAATAGATTAGTACGTAAGAGCTAGGCTATGTTATTAACTATAGATCATTTGTATAAAGGTTTTGACCAGGGAAAAGTACAAGCAGTGTTTGATACATCATTGGAGCTCGAAGCGGGAAAGACGTACGCTTTTTTAGGTGAAAGCGGTAGCGGAAAAACTACTTTAGCTCGGCTTATAGCCGGTTTAGAATGCCCTGACCGTGGAGAAATCTATTTAAATGATCAATTAATAAGCTCTGAGAGCTATCATCTGCCGGCTGAAAAGCGGACTATAGGATTTGTTTTCCAGCATTATGCACTCTTTCCGCATTTAACCATTGCTAAAAATATAGCATACGGTATTTCAAAAACTGCCGGCCTAAGAGAAAGGGTAGAGGAAATGCTGAGGCTGGTGAACCTTGAGGGCTACGGGAAACGTTATCCACATGAGATCTCTGGCTGCCAGCAGCAGCGCGTAGCCTTGGCCAGGGCATTAGCGCCTGACCCCAGGCTGATTCTTTTAGATGAACCCTTTAGTAATTTGGATAGTCATTTGCGTCAAAAATTACGCACTGAAGTGTTTACCATTTTACAAAATGCAGGGGTTTGTTCAGTCTTTATTACCCATAATGCTGAAGATGCTATGGCTATTTCAGATGAAGTATTGGTCTTTAGGGAAGGTAAATTACTCCAGCAGGCTACACCCATGGCATTATACCATCAGCCATCAAGCCCGTATGTAGCACGCTTTTTTGATGCCCTGGTTGACTTACCTCTAGCCTTGTTGGCATCATTTAATTACAAAGGGAATAGGAATAAAACCTACTTTCTGAGGAATCACCATTTCTATCTGGACGGGTCAGGTGAATTTGTGGCTAGGGCGCAGGTAATCCGAACTTTATGTCTGGGAAAAGATTATGTAGTGGAGGTAAAAGTAAGTGAATACCTTTTGGAGCTAAGTGCTGTAAAACCGCCTGAGACTTCTGAAGTTAGCCTGGGGTGGCGGGAACAAGACTTATTATCCTTTGACGCATGAGAATCCAAAAACGGAAGCGGAGAGCTGCTGGAATCATGATCTTAAAAGGGATAATGTATTTGGTTAAAGGGAGGTGCCAATATGGAAAGTTACTTTTAGAGGAGAAATTTGTGATCAAGTATATGAAGCTAACTGCAGTTATTTTTTGTGTATTGCTTTCTTATTATGGTTATGGCCAAGGCTCCATTAAGAGCCACTATACGAATGCTTATAACTGTAAACAGAGTAGCCAGTGTAATGCCTATGGTGGAGGTTATCGGCAAGATCTACTCATTAAATTTGATGATAATCACTTAAAGTGGACCAAAGATGTATTTCAGGGATTTACCGTTTGTGATGTTCGAAAGAGGTCAGATGAATATATCGTGGCCTTGAAAGATGAATTATATGTTTATGCAGATCTTACCAGTAGAAGTATCTTTTATATCGATTTTGTTAATGATAAATATCAAACTTGGGGCTATGGCCCGGACTCTGGTCAGGTCAGTAAACGGGTGACAGCAATGATCAAAATGCTGGAAAATCACGCTACGCAGAAGGATGTCATGCAGTTTTTGATTGATCAAACGCTTGAAAAAGAATGAATTTCAGGGTTAGCATATCATTGGCACTTTGCTTTTTTATTAGTGTGGCTAACTACGCCCAGGAAAAAGAAAGCACTGATTACCACACCTACTTTGAGTATGATCAGGAATATGGATTGCATAAGGAAAAAGGTGACTTTACTCTTATGGTAGAATATAATAATGATACGCTGCGATGGCGAGCCGATAAGAACTTTTCTGCTAATGTCTGTGTCGTTGATAAAAAGACGAAGAAATATATCATAGCCAAATCAGAGGATGCCACTAAGATCTTTTATAGTATCGCAGATAAACAACTGTTTTATTTAACGAAATGGGAAACCTCATTTACTGCTTATGGACTGGGTAAGGGATCATTTGCCGTACGTGAGCTAGTAGGACATATGATAAGGTTAATCAATGATGGCAAGACTGAAGCTGACGTAATGGCCTTCCTAAGCCGGCAAGCAGAATACGATTTTTGAAATGATTATTTCAGCGTATTGGATTCTGTAACTCAAATCGTTCTTGGTGCTGCAGTAGGAGAAGCTGCTTTAGGCAAAAAAATAGGGAATAAAGCTATGTTCTACGGAGCTATAGCTGGCACCATCCCTGATTTGGATGTATTGGTATCTCACTTTACCGATACCACCAGAGCACTTGCTATTCACCGAGGATTTACCCATTCCATCGTATTCTCGATAGCATTTGGATTACTTGTCGGCTGGCTTGTATCCCGCTATGAAAAGTACAAAAATCTTAAAGACTGGATTAAACTATTTTTCTGGGCTTTTCTTACCCATCCTCTGTTGGATGCTCACACCACCTGGGGTACGCAACTTTTTTGGCCTTTCGATCTGCGCCTGGCGTTTCAGTCCATATTTGTGATCGACCCGCTTTACACGCTACCGTTTCTGGTATTCTTGATCCTGGCTATGGTGCGCAAACGCACTGATCCCAAACGGAGGTTTTACAATACATTAGGTTTAGGCTTAAGTTCTTTTTATCTGGCAGTAACCCTGGCTTTGAAAGGATATGCACATACTCAATTTAAGACTGCATTAGAGACTCAAAACATTTCCTACACGGATATTGATACCCGTCCCTCTCCTCTGAATACCATCTTATGGAGTGCCAATGTAGATACCGAAGACGCCTATCTATTAGGCAATTATTCATTCTTCGATACTCAACCCATTTCATTTCAGCGATACCCCAAAGATCACCACCTTTTAGGAAACTTGATTGAAAATGAGCGCATTCAGCGCATGATCAGGATTTCCAAGGGATGGTTTATTATTACCCAAAAAGAGGGAGTATTATACTTTAATGACCTTCGTTTCGGATTGCTCACCTTAAAACCTGGCTCTACTGACTTTGTGTTTCAATATAAAATCTCTGAAAATGATACCGGAGAAATCATACTGACAGAAGCAACTAAAGATCAACGAGATGGCAAGAAGCTACTGATTGAGCTATGGCAGCGAATAAAGGGAAACTAAGGGTTCAGTCGCTCCATTGGGTATGCGTTACGACTAGCGACTTGGCGTAAAAAGCCGCTGACTTGCCGATGAGGTTGAGTATTCTGGGTATAACCAAGGCAGATGTCAATTCTGACTTGCTAAGTTCAATCCGGGGTTCTGACTAGATCTGGCTTTAACTTCCTCTATTTTTTGCTGTAGCCTGTATACTTCGTTATCTACCTTTTTGAAATTAAATGGATACCATAACGAAGACTTGAACCAGATTTCCTTACTCAATCCGAAGTTCCGATAAAGGAAAATGGTGTGCACACCTGTAACCGATTGCAACTTAATTTCCCTTATGTTAGTAAATGGGATAATGACCTCCTGAGTGTTCTCGAGAACGTATATATTCTCGTCATCATAGGCTATACTTTTTAACTGAAGGGTGCGCTTAATGTAAAGAGCATAAAACCCTATTGACCAATAGATAGGCCAAAATACTGCTATGTACAAGTCGGGAGATTGTATAGCACCTAACACAATGAGCAAAAAAACGACTAGCCAGATCACAAAGGTGACGCGTTTATATGTTTTCAACTTCTGTGTTGATAATATTTGAGAACGCATAGCTATTCAGCCCAACTCATGGGATACTTTTCATCTAAGTATCCTAAGGCGGCTTCAGTCAGGAAAAGCGGTTTGAAGGTATCTACCATCACCGCTATTTCATGCGTTTCCTTGGCGCCAATGCTTTTTTCTACCGTTCCGGGGTGTGGTCCATGCGGCAGACCTCCGGGATGTAGTGTAAATGATCCTCTGTCTATACCTTTGCGACTCATAAATTCTCCTTCTGCATAATATAATACCTCATCAGAGTCAATATTGGAATGATTATATGGTGCAGGAATAGCTAACGGATGATAATCAAACACTCGAGGTACAAAAGAACAAATAACGAATCCATAGGCTTGGAACGTCTGGTGCACAGGCGGGGGTTGGTGAATTCTTCCGGTGATAGGTTCAAAATCATGGATAGAAAAAGCATACGGCCAGAGGTGGCCGTCCCAACCTACTAAATCAAACGGACTATGCCCATACAGGTAGTGAAACAACTGACCTTCTTTTTTAATGTAGAGATCATAGGCTCCCTTTTCGCTTTCTGTCACTAATTCTTCGGGTCCTCGAATATCTCGTTCGCAATACGGTGCATGTTCTAGTAATTGTCCTAACTCATTTCTATACCTTTTTGGAGTTTCAATGGGAGAGGCTGATTCAATGATCAGCAGCTTAACCGGCGCATCCTCAAATTCAAATTTGAAAATAACCGTTCTGGGAATGACCACATAATCCCCCTGCTTTACCCTCAGCTTTCCAAACTGCGAGTAGAGATAGCCACTTCCATCGTGAATAAATATGACTTCATCTCCTTCTGCATTTTTATAAAAAGGCATTGACTTCTTCTGCGGTACACACAGCGAGAGACATACATCTTTGTTTTTCATCAACTCCAACCTTCCTTCCAGAAAATCTGATCCTGTTACACCTATCTTAGAAGTATTAAGATGGGTCTGTTTGAGGTCATAGGGTGTGGCTATCGGGCTTGTAAACGGTTTAGAAGCCCCCACTTCTTTTACCTTGGTGGGAGGGTAAATATGGTAGAGATTGGAATAGATACCAGAGAAACCCCTTGAGCTTACCAGTTCCTCTTTATACAAACTTCCGTCAGGTTGCCTAAATTGGGTGTGTCTTTTGGATGGTATATTGCCCAGGGTATGGTAATACATGATGTCACATTTTAGATCTATCTAGCTGTTCAGCTTTATCAAACAGTTTTACAGCTTGCTGCAAAATTTCATTGGTTTGATTGAAAATTGGATAAAAGCCATTGTTATTCCAAATTTGACGCGCTATTTGTGCCTTTACATGGAGCTTAAAAAGATCTTTATTTTGGTTGAGATCTTTAAGGTCAGGCTTTACCTCGTTTAACTTACCTGTCTCCACCAAGTCGTCTAACATTTTCTGGGATACCGTAAAACTACTGTAGTAATCATTATACTCCATATCGCTTAGCTTTTGCTTGTTTTTATTCACATAATTAAAAGTGAATTCTTGCATGGAATTGCTGGTAAACAGGCGATTCAAATAAGCAGATGTCATCGTTGTATCCAATGGCACAAAATAGTCTGGCATAATACCTCCACCGCCGTATACAATTCTTCCGCTTGTGGTCTCATATTTAAGCGAATCATTGAATTTAATGCTATCGGAACTGAAAAATTCACCATGTTCAAAACGCGCAATGAGATCTTTGGCGTAATCTTCATAATCTGCGTAAGGCTTTTGAATGGATCTGCCGCTGGGTGTATAGTATCTCGATATCGTTAATCTCAGCTCTGAACCATCACTTAAGTCCATTGGCGCTTGTACTAATCCCTTCCCGAAGGAACGCCTTCCCACAATTAATGCTCGATCGTTGTCTTGCAAAGCTCCGGAAACGATCTCTGAAGCTGATGCGCTACCTTCGTTTACCAAGACTATTAACTCACCTTCCTCGAAAAGGCCTTTCCTATCGGCAAAAGCCTGAGAATTAAAGCGTTTTTGTTTTCCAAGGGTGTACACTATTTTTTTATCATCCGGCACAAATTCATCCACCATATTAATAGCATGATTCATATACCCTCCGGGGTTACCTTGTAAATCTAGCACTAGCTTTGACATACCGCTGGATTTTAGATCTTCCAGGGCCACTTTAAACTCGTCATAAGTAGTAGCAGAAAAACGACTTACTTTTATGTATCCTATTTCATCGGTGATCATGTAGCTGGCATCTACAGATTGCTGTGGGATCTTATCCCGAATGATGTTAAAAACAATAGGCTCGCTTTTTCCTCTCCTCTTTACTTCCACTTCTACTTCACTTCCCTTAGGGCCTTTCAGCGTCTTTTGCACATCACGATTGGTAAAGCCCACCCCGGCTACATTTTCTCCATCTACACTTATGATCCTATCTCCAGAAATTAAACCCACCGCCTCACTAGGTCCACCACTTAATGGGGAAACTACTACTATGGTATCTTTAAAAATATTGAATTCAATACCGATGCCCTCGAAATTACCCTGTAGCCCCTCATTAGCCGCTACCTTATCTTTAGCAGGTATATAGGCGCTATGCGGGTCAAGATTGGTCAACATATGGTCTATGGCATCTTCCACGAGATCATCTGTATTTACCTGATCTACGTAATTACGATCAATCAGCGTAAGTACCTCCTTGAACTTTTGCATACTCTTACCTAAATCGTTTTGAACCACGGTAGGTTTATCCGTAAATGTGGCTCCGATGAGGATACCGGCCGCAATAGCCACAGTAATAATAATTGGTAGTCTAATCTGATAATTGCTGTTTTTATATTCGCTCACTGCTCCGCTTTCTTTAGTTTTTGAACCTTTTTAGAAATTCTAATTTATATAAATAATAACTTTTTTAACGATGCTAAAGTGCTTTTTGTTAACCTCTAAGAATATGGCTTAAACACTTCAAAATCTGCAAGTAATTCCAACAAACTCGTATATTTGTATTTAGCTCGAAATCCATTCTATTTTGACCGGCAAAAAAATAACTGATATTGTAGACGAAAATTATATACATGCCTCTGTGCTGTATTACTTTGGGATTGAATTCTACAACTACGCAGAAAATACGCTAGAGCAGGTATGCTTAGCCAAAGGTCTTAATGCTGAGTTGGTGATCAAAGAGCTGGAAAAAGCCACAGAGTTTAAAGATCAACTGGCACTAGAAGCGTACCCTATTGATCTCATCATAGAATATTTAAAGCACTCCCACTTCATTTTCATAAAACGTAAGCTGCCTTATATTGGGAAGTTGATTGAAAGTTTTGATCCTAAGCATAAACGTTACAATAGCATTGCTAAGGACCTTAAATTGGTTTTTCCTCTATTTGTAGAGGACTTCATTCATCACGTATATATGGAGGAAGATACGCTATTCAATTACATCCAAAAACTGGCAAACTGCCACGAGGATAAAAGTACCTTCTCCAAAATTTATTATCAGATGGAGCGGCATTCATTGCAGAAATATGCTGTAGAACATGAAGAGCACGATGATGAAATGCAGGGAATTCGAAGGATCACCAATAACTACACTTGCGATAGCTGTGACCCCCTCCATATTCGGGTAGTATACGCAGAATTACAAGCTTTTGAAAAAGAGTTGATAACACACGCCCGAGTTGAAAATGAGATACTATTTCCTAAAGCGCTGGCACTAGAGCAGGACATTAAGCACAAAATCGGTTCGAAAATCAATCTTAATTAGTGGGTCGCATTCTCGCGCTGGATTACGGCAGCAAGAGAACAGGTATAGCCGTTACTGATCCTTTAAAAATGATTGCTAATCCCCTGGAAACAATAGAAACTTCCCAGCTAATCCCGTTCTTAACTACTTACTGCGAGCAAGAAGAGGTGGAAATAATAGTGGTAGGCTTTCCGAAAGATCTTATGAATCGAAGCACCCATGGAACCGAGGGAGCTCAGCGTATACTTGATACATTAAATAAACGATTTCCATCCATACAGTTACGTCCTGTTGATGAGCGGTTTACCAGTAAAATGGCTTTTGATACAATGCTAAGTGCAGGTTTATCCAAGAAAAAACGAAGTAATAAAGAGTTAGTAGATAAGCTAAGTGCAACTATTATTTTACAATCCTTTCTAGAGCAAGCCGGTACTTAGCACAGCAGAAGCACCAGGATTATAATAATGCGTTAAACAAATAATCTTTAGTTTTGCGGCCTAATTGAAAGAGGATTATGATCTATCCGATAGTGGTATATGGAGACCCTGTGCTAAAGAAGAAAGCAAAAGATATAGAGCAAGGTGCGTTGGATGTAAAAAAGCTCAGTGAAGACATGTTTGAGACCATGGAAAGTGCTCATGGTATTGGACTGGCAGCCCCGCAAATAGGGAAGAGTATACGTATGTTTGTAGTGGACGGTCGCCCGATTGAAGATGATGCTATGCAGGACTTTGTGAAGGTTTTTATTAATCCGCAAATCATAGAAGAAACGGGAGAGGAATGGCCTTTTGAAGAGGGTTGTTTAAGTATTCCTAATATTCGTGAGGAGGTTTCGAGAAATGCTAAATTGAAAATTTCATATTTTGATGTAGACTGGAAAAAACATACTGAAGAATACGATGGCATGAAGGCGCGTATTATTCAGCATGAATACGATCACATTGAAGGTATATTATTTACTGATCATCTCACACCTTTCAAGCGAAGAATGCTTAAGGGTAAATTACAGAATATCTCGAAGGGCAAAACAAAGGTAGACTACAGAATAGCGCTACCGTTGAAAAAATAGATGCCTGCATTCGAATCAAAGCTACCGGACGTTGGCACTACTATTTTTACAGTAATGTCGCAAATGGCAGCTGAGCACGGAGCGCTAAATTTATCCCAAGGATTTCCTGATTTTCCGGTAGCGGAAGAGTTGATAGCGTTAATTCATGATGCCATGAAATCCGGAAATAATCAGTATGCTCCAATGGCTGGATTACCTGAACTTCGGAAATCCATAAGTAGAATGACAGGTGAACGATACGGCTATACTCCTGATCCGGACAGAGAAGTTACCGTAACTGCCGGAGCTACCGAAGCTCTTTTTGCTTCTATTATGGCTTTGGTAAGTACTGGAGATGAAGTGATTATTTTTGATCCGGCCTATGACAGTTATGCGCCCGCAATTAGAATGGCCGGCGGAATTCCTGTTCACTTGAAACTAAAACACCCAACCTATCTACCAGATTGGGAAGAGGTGCACCATGCCATCACGAATAGAACCAAACTCATCCTTATCAATTCACCTCATAACCCTTCAGGAAGTGTACTTTCGAAGGACGATGTGTTAGTGCTAGAACGTTTGGTAAGTATTCATGATATTTTCATTTTAAGTGATGAGGTTTACGAACACATTATTTTTGATGGAAAGCAGCATGAAAGTGTTCTGAAGTATCCTAATCTGAGGAAAAAAAGCGTTGCGGTCTCATCCTTTGGGAAGACCTTTCATGCCACCGGATGGAAGGTAGGCTATCTGATAGCTCCGGACACTCTCACTACCGAAATACGAAAAGTACATCAGTTTATCACTTTTAGTGTTCATACACCTACTCAGGTAGGCTTAGCCCAATTTCTGCGGGATAGTAAGAATTACTCCGAGCTTTCTGCCCTGTATGAGCGTAAAAGAGCTCACTTTTTAGATAGAGTTGCGGGATCAAGTTTTGAGCCCATTCCAAGCTCAGGAACCTATTTTCAACTCTTGAATTATAGCGCAATCAGTGATAAAACAGATATTGAAATGGCTGAATATCTCACCCGTGAATACGGGTTAGCATCTATCCCTATTTCTGTTTTTTACGAAGATGCAACGGATCATAAAGTATTACGTTTCTGCTTTGCTAAAGAAGACGAAACATTATCTCGAGCCGCTGAAATACTATGCGAGATCTAAACGTAACGCTGATTCAATCAGACCTGCACTGGCAGTCACCTGGCGCAAACCTGGCCATGTTCGAAGAAAAGATCTGGCAGATTAATAGTGGAACGGACCTGATCATTTTGCCTGAAATGTTTAATACTGGCTTCTCTATGGATACTGCCGCATTGGCCGAACCTATGAATTCCACCTCTTTTAGATGGATGAAGCAAATGGCGGAACAGACCAAAGCAGTAATTACAGGGAGTATGATCATAAAAGAGGGTAAAAAATGCTTTAATCGATTGATCTGGATGCGACCGGATGGATCCTATCAGAGTTATGACAAACGGCATCTGTTTAGAATGGCCCATGAACATGATCATTTTGATCAGGGTGCCGAAAAACTGATCGTTCAGCTACACGGATGGAGCCTCTGCCCGATGATATGCTATGATCTACGCTTTCCGGTTTGGAGTCGAAACCAAACTATGGAAGACTCTCTTGAGTATGATCTGCTGATTTACATCGCCAACTGGCCGGCCCCTCGTGTCAACGCTTGGGATACGTTGCTCAAAGCCCGAGCGATTGAAAATTTAAGCTATTGCGTAGGTTTAAATCGAGTAGGTAAAGACGGTAACCATATCGATTATTTGGGCCACTCAGCTGTGATTGGTCCGAAAGGTGAAGTGTTGTGTGACTTGGGAGAAAATGAATCGATTCAAACCATAAAATTATCTCAAAATAAGCTGCAAGAATATCGAGCTAAATTCCCCGCCCATAAAGACAGTGACACCTTTACTATTGACTAACGGGAAGTCGCTTTATCATATTCTCGATTACTTTATGCTTCCCCTCAACGGAGACACTTAACGCTCCATCATAACTGATCAGTGCGTTAAACATCTTTAAAACCCCACCAAGTTTTACGCCCTCAACGGCTTTTATAACCAAATGAATGGAATCAAACTTGGAGAGAGCCTTTATAACCGTAGAGATAACCAGATCATCTGAGAAGTTGTCCAGGTCAAAATAGGTTATATCATGAGAAATGGACTCTTGATGAGGTAATACATCCAGATAGCTTTTGGCTAAGGTGACATATAAACAGAGCTTCATTATCGATCTATCATAAACCGCAAAGAGTTAAAATCGTCTCCATTTTCGGTAGTCACCAATATATAAAGGCCCTCTGCTAGACCGCTGATATTAATGATATTATCTTTACCAGCTTCCAGAACCTGAGTCTCAGTTAATCTTTGCCCCGTTAGTGATACCACGTACCCAAAAGTTCGTTTATCAGTCCTAAAAAAGATCCTTTTTTGGTTGACTGCCGGATTAGGAAAAATAAGCGTAGATAGATTGGGTAAAGGTTGAACCTCAGCGCCACTATTCCTCAAAATATTCATCCCGCCTTGTCCGGTACCTACTACAATGGCGGGCTTATCTTCATTAAAAAGATTCACCACCCTTGGAACCAGTCGTGTGCCTAACTTAAATCTTATTTGAGCGGAATCGTTTGTTTTCTCAAAAAGGATATCTTGAGGCTCTATTTCAGTACCGATCTTATTTTTAAAGTCACTTACCCAACTGAAATTTCCCCGCTCATCTGCAATAATTATATCTAAACTTCCGTCTCCATCAATATCTGAGATATCAATGCTGGAATTGATTGTAAATGGACTGATTCCAAAACCTAAAAACTCTGATTCTTCAAGAACAAAATCAGGCTGCTCCGCTGAGCCCAGGTTTCTGTAATACTCAAGCTGGCCACTTCTTCTTCCAACAATTAAATCTTGATTTCCATCCCCATCAATATCGAATAACTTAAAGTTTTCAGCCGTTCGGTTGTCCGATAAAGTAAAAAGTAGGTTGGGGGTCAGGTTTAAACTGAGTCCACGTGCTGATGAATTTTTTAGGTAAAATATGGAGGTGGCCAAGTTGCTGTTACTGCTGCCGCTAAGTACCAGATCCTGGGTTCCGTTATTATCTACATCACTAAATGTGGGTTTTAGATTGAATAATTCCAGTGAAGCAGATAAATTCAAAAAGTCGGTTTCTTTAAGTTCGAATTTAGGTGCGGTAGGCGTACCAATATTTTCGTAGAGTTTGAGCGTAGACAATAGTCCAAGATCGAGGTCAATATTATTGCTGACGAATAGATCTAAATCTCCGTCTGCATCATAATCGTAGAAAGCCGGAACTGCGTTTTCTCCAAAATCAAGCATCTGATCTTGAAGAAAATCACGCTGGATAAGCTGAAATTGAGGGTTGGTTATAGAGCCTGTATTTTTATAAAACCAGCTCGACTGTTTGAAATTAACGCTTACGCCAATATTTGCGGCTAAATTTGGAGCTACCAGAAGGTCATTTAATCCATCAAAATCTACATCCTCGTAATACGCTGCGGGAAAAGAAAAAAGAATAGCCGGGTTCTGGGCAGAAGGAAACGAGGTTGAATTCTCGGTCATTAACGCGTCCGAAGCATTTCCATCATTTCTGAGGAAATTGAGTAGATTGCAGTCTTCTTCACTTACTATGGCATCTTGATCACCATCATTATCGATGTCAAAAGTAAGCAGTGATTTACCGGCCTGATGCTTTGTTCTTCCTCCTATGTTACCGCACTGCTCTCCACCAAAAAGCATTTGCTCACATAAGCATTGCTCAAATTCCCCCCAGCTTTGGGTAATAAGTTCTAACTGAAGTGAATCACAATTTCCGCTTCGTTCCATACTGAAGTTTTTATGGTATTGGATCGTTGATCTTCCGGTGAATCTGAAGTTTAAGATGTCCAGGTCACCATCCCCATCTACATCTGTAATAGACGGAATATCGCTTGAGTTCAATTGCAAATTAGTTGGTCCGGATAAGCCTAAGGTTCGCAAGGGAGATTGAGGTCCTCTGTCATTGAAGAGCCTCCAC
>JBCCSU010000023.1:0-31929 GCA_039199635.1 Bacteroidota bacterium
AACAAATATTGATATCGGTCTACTACAAACCAACGAGATTCATGGTCTGGCTGGAAACGATACACTTGATGGCGGGGCGGGTGATGACACCCTTAGAGGCGGTGAAGGCAGTGACACCTACCTATATCATTCGGGTAACGACACTATTTATGAGCAGTCTGGAACAAATGATACCATTGTCTTATCAAACCATATTACTGCCAATGATGTGACTGTCTTAAATGCTAATAATTCCGATACACTCATCCGAATTGATACGGGAACCACATCCGGGAACATACTTATCCGTTATCAGAGAAATGGCGGCGATCAGGTTGAAGGTCTGGAACTTCATGATGGAACAGCCATATCCCTCACAGGAACAAACGCTGTTCACGAAGTCTACGGGGCGTTCACTGATAATTCATTGACATCGGCGGGCGTGTCAGGCCAACAGAATATTGTGTATGGGCTAGAAGGAGATGATTCTCTAGAGGGAGCATCTACCGATGATATTCTGGTAGGGGGCGTTGGTGCTGATCGGTACTGGGGTTCTGATGGTGATGATACTATTCTATTTTACCGTGGCGATGGGGCAGATACGCTCTATAACAATGATACTGACAGTATCACCGATGACTCCATCCAATTTGAAGTTGATATTGCCCATATGCAGTTATGGCTAACACAATTGTCTGACGATCTTCACATCTCTGTGATCGGTACTGATGACAGTATCACTGTGAGTGACTGGTATGCTTCTGACAGCGATAAGGTCAATACGATTGAAACATCAGACGGTTACACGCTGAACAAGGCGGACGTGGATGCATTGTTAGCCGAGATGGCAGGTATGACAGCCCCGACGCTTGGCCAGACTGACCTTACAGCAGCCGAACATCAAGCCTTAAGGGTAGCCTTGAATGATGCCTGGACACCCGATACAACAACCGAAGGTACGACCGCTGATGAAACGATTAATGGCACCGTTGGGGATGACTATGTGTATGGCTATGCGGGGCACGATGCACTGATTACCAGTGCGGGAAACGATACGCTTTACGGGGGAGATGGCAACGATGCGATGAACTCCACCAGCGGTGAGAACCTATTCTATGGTGAAGGTGGTAATGATACCATTACTGGTGGTTCAGGGAATGACATCGCTTATGGGGGTGATGGGAATGACCAGCTTCGCGGTCTGGGCGGTAATGACTGGCTCTATGGCGAAGACGGGAATGACACCTTTGTTGCTGGGAAAGACGGTGATGACATCCTGGATGGCGGAGAAGGAACTGATCAGGCCAACTATCTTTATGCCGGACTGACAGAAGGGTTAAACATTAATCTAAATCGTGTGACAGGTCATGTCATCAAGCAGGGCGATGTCACAGACACTTTATCAAGTATTGAAGTATTTGAGCTTTCCAATCTGGACGATACGTTTACGGGCGATGATACCGCCATTTCAGCCAATCTGCGTGATGGGGATGACATTGCTTATCTAGGCGCTGGTACGGATAATGTCAGTGGCTGGAACGGCAATGATGAAATCCATGGTGGCGACGGTAATGACGTTCTCTACGGGCAGGCTGGGAATGATAACCTGTACGGTGATGATGGCCGGGATACCCTACGTGGTGACGGGGGCGATGACAATCTCTATGGTGGTCTGGGCGATGATGTCTTTATCGCTGGGCTAGGTACCGATACCTATGAAGGTGGTGATGGCACCGATGAAATCTTCTATAACTATGGCGGCCTGACCACCGCGGTGATTGTTGACCTGTCCGGTGTCTCCAAGCTGGTATCCAAAGAAGGGGGTACGGAAACCGATACTTTGGACAGTATTGAAACTTTCACTCTGACCGATCAGGCAGATACTTTTACTGGTGACGACACTGATACCACCGTCGTAGCCGGTGACGGGGATGATATGCTCTATGGTGGCTCTGGGAATGAAGACATTGTCGGTGAAAACGGGAATGATACTATCTATGGTGCTGGCGGGAACGACAGCCTGAAAGGCGGCGCTGGTAATGACACTATCTATGGTGAAGCTGGTACGGATACCATCTTCGGTCACGGCGGCGACGATACCCTGTCAGGGGGCGCAGGCTATGATGTCTTTGTCGGGGGTGGCGGTGCGGATACCTTCGTCTTTGATACCGATACGTTGGATGCTCGTGACCTGATCCATGACTTCAATACCGGTGATGGGGATGCGCTGGATATTTCCGCTCTGGTAACAAACTACACAGCCGGTACTGATAATATTGATGACTTCGTAACCTTAGGTAGCGAAGGCTCCAGTACCGTGGTCAGTGTTGACCAGGACGGTACAGGCATGGCCTTTGGCTTTACCGAGCTTACTGTTCTGCTCAATACTAATATCACCGGGCAGCTTGTGGATGATCTCATCAATGATGGCAATATTGTGGTGTAAATAACACAGGACGCAGGTTCAATTCCTGTTTTGCTGTAAAAAAATCTAGGGGTATAGTTTAGGGTACAGATGTCAACACAAAATTTATTTCTATCAGTATTGTCAATGCTTACCGATTTTGTTTGGTACTGACCCATAAACGATCCAGCTTCCATACCACAATGGTACCGCCCTCTTAGATATAAGCTAGTAATTTATCAAAATTTGGTTTCTTCGCATTTACGCCTGAGACTTTAAGAGAATAAATGCTTGCATCCGTCATTCATCAATGTGCCTAAATGAAGATCTAAGTTCTGTTCATACGTGGATACTCGTGCGTAGCCTAGTTTCATTAGTAAGGTCTGATTATGTACAAAACTCAATGATCATCACAAAAACACACCGGGCCTCGGGGGCATAGGTAAATTACATAACAACATAAACAACGGATACTGGGTAACTTTATGAAAAATGAAGAGCGTAGAAAAACGACCGTTTTACTATACTTAAGTCTCGTTAAGGGTAAGTAGTCGCCGATGCCGTGCACCGTCGCGGTCATTATTATCCCATAGGGGCCACACGGTTTTTTAAGTTCCGTTAAAGAGAACAGTCGTCACAAGGTTAGTTTCAAAAGAATAGTGTGCATCACTTTGGTCAAAATCGAAAGGGTCAGCTAAGACAAGATTTAAATTATTGCTGTAGTCATGCTTTAACCAATCAATAATGTCTTTTCCTCTTTCTAAATCATATCTTCTGTGGCCAACCCTATTCTCGAAAGGAAGATTAGCTAGTAGTTCTTCAGGTATTTTAGGAGCAGCACTACCAAAATAATAAAAATGCTCTGAAATAAGCACGAAGGGAGACTTCGTATCTCGTCTTAGATTGGTATACTCAGTAGTACCATCTATATTGCTGTGATGAGAATGTGCTTGTATCCAATTGTTTTTTTTATCTTGGTGATATATATTATCACCTATAAGCATTTTTTTGCTGCCGTTTCTTACCGGCTTTTTATCCTTATAGATAGGGTTATTCCAATACTCATCGAAGCTCACTTTTTGTGTAACTTTCATTGCATAAATACATCTCCCGGTAGCTTTCAATCTTCCACCTCCAACTCCAAAGATCCAATCGCCAATAGATGCAGTATTGCGTATACCTGGTTTACATGTCGCTAGGGTACAGTAACCATGAAATGGATTAGGAGCAAATCCGAAATCCCGAGCGACTACATACAAATAAAGACTAGCCACAGTTAACAATTTGATGATGTGGCGGGATTCACAGGGCTTCGAGGGGTACCATCTGGTTTTTGAAAATCGTTTTCTCCATCAACGGCTCTCATAATGCTTTCCCTATTCCAATTAACAATAGCTGATCCATATTTCTCCAGGTTTTTAGGTATATCCGCTTCGGTGCCACCTCGAGTAAACACTCCGACTATACGTTTGCCCTGTTGATTCGCCTTGTTAATTTCCCAATCTACCCAGGGCCTTTTCGATGTTTCCTTACCGATAAGTACTACAACAGTACTAGCCCATGAAATCTTCATTCTCAGTAAACGCTTAATGACATTATCGCTTACCTTTCCTTCATCGAGCCGCCTTTGGTTTGCTGGTTTTGCCCTGATAGAGCTATTCCTCACATCATAGCCAGCCTTGTTCATCATATTTGTCAGCTTTGTAACATGGCCGTCATCGGCGTGATGATGGCTTATGAAAAGATGTCTGCGTTTGCTATCGTTGGACATGGCCTTTTAATTTTCTGGTTCAGTCCCCATTCAGGAGGGAAAAAATACTGGATAGGTTCTTTTGCTGCCTTAAACTTTTGCTTGATGCGTGTTCTACCTGATGCACCGGATAACTCTGGATTGGTAACCCTTAAATACTTATCCACTTCACAAAACAAATTTTGACAATCAATTAGTTGCAATTGCCTACCCCATAATGTCGGAACTGGTAAATTTAATTGCATGCATTCTTCTGTCTGATTATCCGCCATCATTCTGATGATATCTTCAAGGGAGTAGTCCCCTAGTGACGTAAAGCATTTTATTATACCGTTTTTTGCTCCTGGACCAGCAACTACAAAATCCATTTCTGAGAAACGACATACTTTGCTGTAATTAATATCAATGGCATATTGGAAAGCTAAAAAACTTCCAATTGATGGATAACTTAACAGAGCTCTGTAAACATCCTCTAGGCTATGGCAGTTCGCGATAGTTTCATACAACCTATCTTTCATCATCAACTCAATAAGAGCAAGGTGATTGCTATGTTTTAAGCGGTAACCAAACCTTTTTCCTGCAGAAGGCATAATATAGGCGGCTGAATAATTTCTGTACTTTTGTGCCATTCGCAATGTGAGTAAATCATCATACCTATTCACACTAAATGTAGAATAATTGATTTCTCCGAGTTCTCTTTCTAAGTACCGATAGGTTTCAATTTTATTGAAAATTTTGAAAAGAATAGTTTTAAAGAAAACATCTTCTAGATTATCAGGATTCTGATACTGCAAATCTATTAAATACTGGCTAACCCGATCTGAGGCTCTAAAAACGTTAGTGAATCTATTTTTCTTCAGAATGTGATCATCTGTCCATGGACCATTAGGATCTTCTAAGCGATTTAAAAATACATTGTTTCTCTTTACTGCAAATTTCCAGTAGGTGTTATAAACACTTGACTTTACCGGTTTGGTTAGTCTCAAGAAATGGTAGGTCATGTAGTGAGTTTTTGGTTGGTGGATACTTGAGTTAAGCCCTTCAATAAATAGTAGATAATCTCATTATTATGAATCGTTTTCGTCAATCGCTTATTTTCTTCTACAGATAGGCCATTAAGACTTGATATTTTTCCCCAACCTCCTTCTAATAAATTGGGTAGTTCTTCTGGCCAGGTCATGTGGTCACTCTGACCTTTCTCTTCATATTTTTTTTTCATCTCTACAAAGTGCTGTTCATTGCAAATCGACTTTATCAGATCCTTAATGGGTGCCTCATCATTAAGGTGAGATGTAATTTGTGAGGTAATCCCACCATAGCTGCCAATTAAATAAACGGGTGTAGTGCTTTTCAATGATATAAAGAGTTCTTCTAATACCCCTGGGGCAATTCCTTTAAAATTTGTAGAACGTCCAGCAATAAATATTCGAGCATTGCAATCCTTCTCCATTACCTCACGCATATGAGTTAGATTGCGGGACCGCATATAAAGATTTTCCAATCCCTCAGGAGGGATGAATTGTTTTGAGTCTACACGATGGAGATCCTTGGGAGGTGTGACCTTGATAAACTTAATTCGTTCTATATAACGAGCTTCTTCTTCCTTTTCCAGCGTAAGATTTATAGGGTAAGCTAAATAACTTCTAAGTCGGTTTGCTTGATCTTGTGTGTCAAATCTGTAACGATCTACTAACTCAATAAGAGTTTGAGTAATACCGTTTTTTCTCAGATCTCCTCCGTAAGCTAGAGAAGCCCCGCTAGCGAGTAAATATCTGCTTATCTCTACTATTAAATCATTCAGATGTAATTCACTTAATCCCAATCGTTGAAGGTCATCGGATTCAGAGGCAGAAATTCCAACTACCAATCCGAGAAACCGTGGTTCCTTTAACAGATCAACCTTTGCCTTTTTTACTTTCGCTTTTGAGGTTGGCGTGGATCTCGTTGCCGAAAGATCGGAGATATGTTTTCTTTTACCCATGAGTCAAAAAAGTGCTTAGCTGTAGTGGAGTGATAAACATTAGTCTTTCATCCATCCTGTTGAGTATTCTTAATTCTTCATTACCCAAAGGAGGGTCAGGGTACATAATAATACCAGCTGGTTTCTTCTGTTCTTCCAATTGCTCTTTGATGCCAACAATACTGAATAATTCCGGAAAATTAGATAAGATAAAATCGTATTCTACGCCATAAAATTCGGCCTGTTTAGCTAAGGAAGCTTGAACGAAATCACTTCCTAATGTTACTTCTAAAGCTAAATCTGCCAGCGACTGATAATCTTTATTCCACCGCATAGTAGGAGTATTTCCAAGATATGGAAAACTCCTATTCTCCCCCGTATTTATCGCATTTACGATTATTAAGGGGCAGTGATTTTCTTTCGCTATTATTATTTCTTTCCGGCACCATTCCCGAGATGCATAAGTATCACTCAAGAAAGCGATGATTACACTATTCTTTGAGTTTCTTTCAAGTACTTTTGCGAAATCAGTACCATAAGGTATGTCGTTCGCATCAAAAAAAGTCTTTAATTGTGTATTCTTACTTATATAATCGCTAAATGACTTTGCCTCTTCAACAATTTCATCATGTTTAGAGTGGCTTATAAATAGTTGTACTTTATTCTCTTTTTCAGCTCCAATCATGAGTTTGCAGAGTTCATGAAGGACACAATGATAAATGTATTTAAATTTACTGTTGAGAAAATGGTCATCATCAGCTTTAATGAAGTTTCTCTTTTTTATCCCTTCATCTATATTGTAAGCTGACTTTGAAAGTGCAACCGGAATAAATATGTTGTCAGGAGAATTCTCGCATGAAGAAGAAACCTCAGAAACAAAATTCTTCAGTTCGGAGTCGAGGACGAGATTAGTATCAATCAGGCAAATGACCGCATTTTTTTCGGCTTGGCTAAAATCTATTTCCTGAGGTATTCCATCTATGTAGTTAGCCAATCGAAAAAAAACGGGTATACCAAGCCGGTGATCGAAAGGCCGACTTTCATCTCTACAAAGTTTACGAAAAAAATGGCTGCTGAAAGTTTCAGAGAGGTCATCCTCTAGATGGGAGATTATATAGACATTGAGGGGTGATAAATATTTCATTGTCAATATTTGCCTAAATACTTAAGAGTCCTCGATTCAGGGGAAACCATTACTCTTCCGCCCTTGTTCTCAACCACTTTATGAAATACCTTATAAGACTCTAAAATGGTGTGTTCCCAAACAAAAGAGCTTAATTTAGATACTTCTAAGTCCTTGACCAACTGTCTAACGGTATTTAATATTTCTGTATCAATACGATCGCTCTCTTTTAGCATTGTATTGCCTTGAGCATAGTTGTAGATAAAAAGAGTTACAGCCTCTTCTGCCACCTGAGGCCGCCCTCTATCCTCACTCTCCAAGATGGTAGGATTACTTCTTCGCTTTAAATTCATTAGACTCCTTAGGACAGGTGACCACCCTAGAAAGGCCACATGTCCCAAATGGAATACGTCGTGGAAGCGGTAATTATTAGGTTCTTTTGAGTTATCAGTAAGTGGATCCCCTAGCGGTATTAAATCTTTGTCTTTTTCCCAAACCATCCTAACAGTTAGGTGTTTTTCACCTGGTTCTTCGATAAATTTGATTACAAACGAGTCTGGGAAAGGGTTCTCATAATTCTTATCGATGCGTGGCATAGCCGAAAGATCAACTTCTTTAAATCGATCCGCAGTTTTTTCCAAGTTAATTTCCGCGATTTCCTGTAAGCTTATCTGGTAGTGAGAAGCAATGGCTGAGATATACCAAAGTACATCACCAAGTTCTTCTTTTAATTTTTCCCTGAAACTTCCGAACCCTTCTCCATCCCTTATTAATTTCTTTAATGTTGTAAGAACAGAGCCTGCCTCTCCAGCCAAACCCAGATAGCCTAAGAAGAAATTTTCCTGATCCGAGGATTTATAGCTTTGCTTTGTAGAATCGGCTGTCTCTTGATATTCTTTCAGAGTGAGCATGGAACTTTAATAGTTACTGTTTTAACCTACTTAAAAGCTTTTGATTTTCCAATATTATTAAAACGACTACGTACTTGAAATTCAGTAAAGGCTCAATCAACTCTCAATTATTTTTTCTTTAGTACCCTAACTCTATATTTTGTTGTTCAAAGTCAAAAAGATGCTGTCACATCCTCAAAAATAATCCCTCGCCACTTTTAATGTTATTTTTATTTACAGAACAAGATGGGACATAATGTCTATAAATTTATTTAGCAATATTGGCCTTTGACATCGATTACCCAAATGCCACAACAATTCGCTTCGATCATTCTATATCATTAAAAGATAAAACTAGATTGTTGGAATTGAAACTCTAGTAAAAAAAAACGAAATTAATGAAAAAGTAATTTTTGATTCTGAGAACACGTAAAGTTAATGATGTATTTCCAACCAAATTTCAGCTATGTCAAAATCAAGAATTGAACAATGGAAAGAAAGCTTGGCGAGTACAAATGTCATTGACGTTATCAATGCTATTGCACCTGCTGGATCCAGTGGCCTCCCTGAGGCTTTACAACTGCTGGAGGAGGCAGGTAGTAATCTATTAGAATCACATTGGTCAATGAAGATTAATACGGGTCAAGAAGAGCTGACTATTAAAGAATATTTGGCTCATTGGAAGGAAGAACTTAAGAAAAAAATTCCAAAATCGGCGGTAATTCAGGAGACTGTAGTTAAAAAAGTATTCATTTCCTATTCAACTATGGATAGGGAGAGGGCGATTAAATTAGCACTTGCCTTAGAGAACGAACCTGGAATTAGTGTTTTCTTAGATCGATGGGAATTTAGTCCCGGTGATATTTTGACAGAAAGACTAGAATCAGAAGTTTTAAGCGCCTCATTCTTGATTGTATTGTTATCAAAATCTTCAGTAAATTCTGAGTGGGTCAAAAAGGAGGTATCATTAGCGGTTAATAATAAATTAAAATCCCAAATTTCTATTCTTATAATAAGGATAGACAATAGTCTGATACCGACTGAATTAGCTGATGTAGTGCATGTTGATTGGCGTAAAGCGGAGGATAAAGGACGTGCTGTGCAATCCGTAGTGGATTTTTTACGTGGAGAGGTAAGTTTTGAAAAAAGAGTGGCTAACATCTTAAGGCACTCAAACGATGAAGATATTCATGTACAAAGAGCAAGAGACTTACTTGTTGATATAGCTCCAGGAGATTTCTTCCATAATGAACGAAATCAACAATGGCTTGTTTGGGAACTGTTTCATCGCATTTTACCTCAGTACCCACTATCAGTTATAATAAGGCCCAGAGATGAGAATGCTGGTGTAGAAGTTGAATTTATTGATCTATGGAATCGAACTCGAAATAAGCTACATCTCAGTTGGGAATCCCTACGATCTGGGCTTTGGGAAACAGATATAAATCTTCATATGTCTGATAAACAAGAGGAAAATAGTATGAAATACCTGGGTGAGTTGGGGCGTCTATCTTATAAACATAATTCTAATGCGCGAGAAAACAGGATTCTACCCACTGACCTTAAGTATGCTGAGTCTGAGAGAGAGGAAATATTCTACCTTCTTGATCGAGCTACACTTCAAACTCAAAAAGAGTTCTTGGATATGTTACAACTTGCAACTGGCCCTAAAGGATGGCGCAAGTTGATTGTCGTAATAGGAGGGGTTTTCACCGATTTTTCATGGGCTATTTCCAGTAATGTTAAACCACCAGAAGAAAGAACGGGGCCAGGCATTTTGGTTGAAATTTGGGATCCATTCTTTGGTTGTCTAAAGAGTACTAATATGCTTCAATCTCAGCTTACCTTTGGTTGGGGAAGAGACATTGATTTGTTTAGTAACGAGTGGGAATTCTCTCTTGGACTCGAGTAATTTGTATTTAGTTCAGTACAAGAGCCTTAAACCTTAGTATAGCTTTTTGTATTTATCCGCAGTGTAGACCACGAATACCTCATTTCTGAAATTTCACCAGTACACATGCTCTTATTGGATTCTTCCTGAGAGCATTAAAAACCGTGGAGCAAATTAGTAATCCATTTCTTTTGAAGCCGGTGGTTAGTATCTTGATAGAGAGCCCGTCGTTCCTTATGTGAGATTTGACCTCATTGGCTGTATGAGCTGGAAAGATTAAATTTACGTAGCAAGAGCCCTAAAAGTAATAGAGATAGGAGTTGTTTTCACCGACTAGATAGGCTGGAAATCTCTGCTATCAATCATTCGTGGAGCATGGATTTTGTATCCGATCAGTTGTTTGATGTTCGCAGATTTAGTGCTTTAACTGTAGTGGATAATTACAGTAGAAAATGTCTGGGTATCTATCCGAGCAAATCCATAAAGGGGGAAGACGTTATTTCCTTCATGGAACATACTACTTGCTTGAATAAAGCTGTTCCAGATCGTATCCAAGAAGATAACTGCAGCGAATGTTTCATTGGATTTATATCAAAAGCCTTGGATAAGTGGGCCTATGATAACAAAATCATATTAGACTTTTCAAGACCAAGGAAACCTGTGGTGCGTAACCGACGGATAATCTGTATATTGAGCGGTTCGCCGCAGCGGTCATTTAACGGCAGTTTTCGTGGCGCCATGCAATGGATGAATGTCTGAATGTCAATTGGTGTTTATCATTGGAAGATGCCCGAGAAAAGATAGAAGCTTGGAGGCAGGAGTATAACCAGTGAAGACCTCATAGTTCTATCGGTTACAAAACCCCGGATCAGGTGTATGACAAAGAGGTCAAAAACAACTAAGAATTACCAGATATTGGTTCTGCAAGTGGGGAATACTATAAACTTATTAAGATGTTGAAATACAAGGCCTTTATATCTTATTCTCATTCTACGGATAAAAACCTTGCTCCAAAAATTCAAAAAGAATTACGTTTACTAGGTCGTCCATTATTTAGGAAAGAAGCTTTTAATATTTTTAGAGATGAAACAAACCTATCGGTCAATCCTGATCTTTGGAGCTATATTGAAGATGCTTTATCCCAGTCTGAGTTTTTTATTTATCTAGCCTCGCCTAGTGCAGCAAATTCAAAATGGGTAAAAAAAGAAATCAGCTATTGGCTCCAAAACAAATCCATAGATAACCTAATAATTCTGATTAGTGAAGGGGAACTAAAATGGAACGATGATGAGAATGATTTTGACTGGAAGAAATCTGATTGTTTACCTGAATTAATGATTGGTGTATATTCATCAGAGCCACTTTATATCGACTTGAGAGAAGTAAAAAATCTCGACCACGTAGAGTTCAAAAGAGATCTTTTAATAAAGGTTATTGAGCCGGTATCCGCAAAGCTTCATGACAAATCTGTGGATGAATTATTTGGTGATATTACTCGAATTCACAGACAAAGAGTAACCCTCAGAAATATAGCAATAATCACTCTGTTTGTATTGACAGTACTTTCTATGGTACTTGGCTTTACATTTTATGAAAATTCAAAAGTTGGTGAATTAATCATACAAGCCAACAGGTTAGCTGAGGAGAACCCAACTAAAGCAATGCGTTATTATCGTAAAGCTTTAAGTACAAAGAATGATCAGCGAATTTTAATTAGTGCAGAACAATTTGATGCAAACAACATTTTCTACACTGATAGTATAGGGCCATTTGAGGAACAGGTATCTGACGTCTTTTTTTCAGAAAATTACAATCTTATGGCTGTAGTTTACATTGATAGTGTAGTTCAATTCTGGGATATGGTTAAAAAGAATTCAATATCGAAATTAATAAAGTTAAATAGTAGATGTAAAAATATCCTTTTTTCACCCAACAACCGAGAATTCTTAGTATCCCATAGCGTTGATGAAGTTTATTTTTTAAAAGATACCTCCATTATCAGGAAACAAGCAATAGATTCAACATATATACCAAAATTTAGTAAAGCTTCTCAAAACAAACTTGATGAGATTTCATTAAAGTTTAGCGATTATGATGACGAGGTTGAAATAAATGATTCATTAAATAACATTCACGCTACACTGATTGGTCATAATAGTTATATATCCGAAGTTGAGTTATCTCCAGGAAACAATCTTCTTCTCACATCTTCAGTTGATCGAACCATCAAAATATGGTCACCTGACGGCACAAACTTATACACATTAAAAGGCCATCAAGAGGATGTTGGGATAGCTAGGTTTATTGACAATGGAGATAAAATTTTTTCCATTGAGATCTACAATCAATACGCAAAAATATGGACTTTAAAAGGCTTCTTTTTAAAGACAATCCCTTTATTACCCGATGAACAAAAGTCAATAGATTATAATGATGGTCTTGTAGACATAATGGTATCAGGTTTTTTTGAAGGCGACAGTGTTGTATATAGTGCTAAATATAATGTTGACAACACATCGTCTTCAACGGATTATTACATTGACGTACAAAAATTATCGGGAGAGCACATCGCTAGGATAAATGATATTTATGTTGAGCCATATGCTGAAAGATCTGTATCATATGTTCAAAATAAAAAAGGTATCCTTGCAGTTAAAGAAAACTCCGCTAATATTTGGGATTTGTGGGGAACAGAATTAAAAGCCTACCCCCATCATGAAGTAACATTTGCTACAGCATCTCCTGATGGATCTTTAGTCTTAACATTAGGATATGATAGTATTAAGGTATATAATTTAGAAAGTACTGAATTATTAACTTCAATCTCTTTAAGTCAAACGAAATATGATCCGTTAGATATTGTAGCACATACAGCTATATTCTCGAGTGATGGTAAATTTTTTTATTTGGGTGTTAATGGAAAAATTACACAATGGGTAACTGATAGATTAATGGTGATAGATAGCATTCCAATAGGTGATGATGTTTTACAAATCGTTTCTATGGATATCTCAAGTGAATCTAATGAACTTCTCGTTGCAACTTCGTCTGAGGGTGTTTTTAGAATTAACTTAAAAGATAAATCGATAAAACGATTTGCAAATCACACAATAATGAATAATGCTGTGAAATATAATCCAACTGGACAACAATATCTGACTTCAGGAGCGAACGGACAGCTTAAACTTTGGAGCAAATCAGATCAAATACTGAAAGAGTTTTACACGGGACCCCCACTTTGGAGTGTAGATTTTTCTCATGATGGAAAATACATTATCTGCGGGTCTAGAAAAGGTACACAAATTTGGCGCGGCATTGATCCCTTGCAATATGATGACTATAACTAAACTATTGCCTACATTTTGTTAGAAAGGATCATTTCCTATATGGATCTTACTCCCCTACTGCAATTCACTACTTTTTTCACGTAGCCTTTATAAATGGAATGCCGTTGGGTAGTTGGAGAAACTCTTTCAACATATCGTACTTATCATGCCCATAAGAAGCAATTTCATGGTAGTGTTAGGCTACAGGAATCGTGCCACACAGTAATAACATAACGATATCGAGCTAATGAAGGCGACAATGCGCCACGCACGGGTCGTTTAGATCTGAAAACATGGTGTAGTGACATAATCGTAAAGCTGCCACAGAAACCTTACTTCTTACTTTTACTGAGCCCCACCCATTGTACATTAAGGTATAGTTTTTAGGAATTACAGTTTATTATTGCAACTTATTAAGTTTAGCCAACAATTCATCAGTAGATCTGATATGTTGAACATTCTCGAAATTCTGAGTTAATGTATCACTTAAGATAAATGTATTCTTATCCGACTCAGCCGCTTGTAGAAGCTCGAATTCTTGAAACTTTAATATATCTGAACCAATAACGATCATAATATCAGCAGCATCTATGGAATCTTCAATTGATTGTGAGATATCCTGACCTGCGTTAATACTTTCTGATGTTGTAACCTCAAAGTCATTATCTTGTAATGCGCTAATAAGTGTTTCTGTAGTTTTTTTATCTTTAATTTGAGAAGATATAAATACTTTTTGCTTGCTTTTTCCTTTTCCAGAAAAAAGCACCAATTCATGGGTTAAGTGCAGTGGTTTTTTTTCAGAGTCTTTAAAATATATCCTAATAAAAATAGTGAATTCACCCCAACCTTTTGAGGACAACTTGAAATTACTCTCGATTGAACTGATCGTCCTCACTCTATCTTTAAAAGTAGGATGAAGAATATATACTACCGAATCGATTTCTTCTAAATATTCTCTTTTTGCGTCAATCCAGACTGACCAAGACCAGGAATCTTTAGAGCCTCGATTCCTTCTCTTCGATTGTTTTGTTTTGTACTTAATAGACTTATCAATGGACATCAAGCTCTTTTTTCAAGTTCAACAATGAGATTATGGTTTACAGCGGGTGATCCCCACTTATCGTTGCCAACATTGGCCTCAATTTCGATCAAATCGTTTGATCTGATTCCAGGGATGTATAAAGTAGCACCTCTTTCTTCAGGTGAAGGCGTAATTCTATTCCAATTGGGCTCTATATTAGTAGTAAAGTTTCTTAACTTCCATACTCTGTATCTGATAGGATTATTAGCGATGGAATTGGAAATTGCTGTTGATATATCCTTGGGCCTGATTATTAACTTTTTCATACTTCCTAGTTCATTTCTCCAGTGATTTATTGTCTCAGATAGGTCTAAAATCCGAAAATCTGAACTATCAAATTTGAAGCGAAGCCGTTCATTATCCTTAAACATCCCTTCATCGTCTACTCCCTCTTCTATCAATGTAATTATTTGTAAGCCTTTACCTTCTGCATAGGCTCTTTCGTCTCTTACCCAGTTATTTGTTTTTCCTTCCTCGCGAAGGGTCATAATTATTATGATAGCTTGACAACTACCTATCTTATTCTTTACACCACCAGCTAACGGAGTCCCACCTAGTCTTTCTCCAGTGACCCCTTTTATATTGTGACTAAATACCAGTCTTTTTACTTTATCGGCCACCTCAATCCCTCTTTCGTCATAGTGAAATGAAATAAAAATATTTTCTAACATCCGAAGAGTGAATTATAATTTGAATTCAATATTTCCAGAATACTTTATTCCTATGTCCAGTAGAATATCCAAGTTCTCGACACGATCCATCTCTTGCAAAGACTCTATCTCTTTTTCCGCTAAATTAATCCCTAAACTAGCAAGAAATTCTCTGTTAAATTCAACGTTGTATCTTTGAAAGGAGAATAATTTATTTTCTATGTAATCTACGTCATTCATATTTCCAAACTGACTGTCTATATAATCTTCACTACCTACATTCTTACCGAACGAACTGATAATCGTCTGATTCATTTCAAGTGCGTCTGCCATAAATAAGTCAGGAATTGAAGGAGCCCAAGAAACTGCCAATTTGTTCATAAGCTTTTTTGGGTCTTTTCTCCTTAATCCTTTTCCTGTCCCTAAACTTATAATTGAAATATTTTTCTCTCCAACCTCTCTATTGAACCCGAAACTTGGTACTGTTGCAACCAAGAATAATTGCCATGCAGGATTATTTGCTAAGCTCACACCACCATCAATAAAAGCGGTCGTAATATTCTTTCCTCGCCTTGTTTTTATATCAAGAGGCGTAGGTTTGAAATAGTAGGGTGCGGAAGAACTTGCCTTACAAAGTTCCCAGAGTTTCAACTCTCTGTTTGGAGCATAGTACTTTCCTGCTGGGTGATTAGCTATTGACCATAAACTATATGTGTCAGCTCTCTTAGTATTGATTACAAGTCCACAATATATCCGACTTTCGTCCCCTATTGGAATATCGCCAAAAGCTTCAGATGATCTTAGATATTTCTCAAGCTTTTTTGAACTATAATTCTCTCTAAAAAAAGCTCTCAAGGTCTTCCAATCTCTTGTCCAAGTGCCAATTAATCCTTTTCTAAAGATCTTTGCTCCGAGAGAACGATAAAGGTGAATCATTTCATCAACAGACTTACCAATTGCAAGCCCTGAAGCTATTATTGAACCTGTACTAGTACCGCCAATTACATCGAAATAATCGCATAATCTTATTTCAGATCCAAGAGAAGTTCTTATTTCACTTTCTAATTTTTTTAAAATTCCTAAAGTTAAGATACCTCTTAGACCGCCTCCATCTAAAGAAAGAATTTTAGACTCTTTAGTCTTATGAAGATTATGCTTTAATACTTCATTCATCTATGTTTAATTGTAAGCTTCCTAAAAAAAGTGCTCTATTACTATCTATGTTATAGTATGAAAATCAGGATTTTGGTGTAACTGTAGGTAGTAAAAACTAAAACATGTCGGAGCCAATGCGGATATTTAGGGGGAACCACCTTATTCCTAATTTTAACAGCTTATCAGATCAGATAACTTTGAAGCTATTTAAAGTTTTTACAAAACTACTGAGTTACCAGTAGTGATTTTCAGTAAATTAAGATGATAATCTGACTCAAATCTTTAGCGTGATGTTTAATTGATCTCTAAACGACTTAAATATGCTGAAAACAAAGCAGTTCAGGCAAAACACATCCAAAAACTTCAAATTATTTCATGGTAAGTGGCTTATCTTATCAAGTTTTTCTGATATCAATTTAGTGATTTCCTGTGGTTCTCTTTCCTTAATATCGCTAATTCCATTAAGTGGTGATAAGTCTCTTATTTCAACTTCACCAAATTTGAAGAACATAACCTTTGTCTTGCTTTCAGGTTGGTATACTATTTCTTTGATAACATTCCATTCAATTCCGCACCACATTTTATTTGAGTAATTTTTTGAAAAAAGTACTACAATGAGCTCACATTGATTTCTATATATATCACTCAAATGCAAATCTAATCCTGGTCCGTTGAGTTCAGATTCAAAATGCTCGTCATAGAATATTTTTTCCTTACCATACTTTAGGGATAGAATTTCAGCTATCTTCTTTACATAGTCTCTGTTATCGGAAGAATATGAAAGGCTAGCTTTAAATCTTTTTTTTGGTGATTTATCAGTATTTTTTTCATTTGGCTGATAGTAGCCATATTTAATAAAGTGAGCTCGTAGGTTATCTACAGATTCTTTGTCTAGATAAGCCGAGTTGCTGCCGTTTTCAATAATCTCTTTTTTTAAATACTCTCTGACTCTTTCGTTTGTAACCCAATTTGCATTTTCTATGCCTTTCTGTTGTTCAATAAGAGAAATTCTAGTACATCCAAGCTGCGCAACTGGTTCCTCTTCACTATAGGTTTGATAAAAACTTATATCTTCTTTAGATAAAGAACTGTCATCAGGAAGCTTTCTTTCTAGAATTCTCTTAAATGATGTCCTTTGCATTTCCTTAATAATGCAAAATCCTACTATACCACCTCCTTGTTTGTACCAATCTGGGCAATAGATTATTAAAATCCTCTCTTCATCACTAGGAAAGTCCAATCCGTTATGCAGCCCACTGAGTAGATAATAGGTAAGTGATTCTTTCTTTGAGAACTTAATAATTTGATCTTGCTCTAATACAGTTACAACCCCTGTTATATTGTCTTGTTTTATGGGAATAGCTAAGGATGAGTTTACTCCTCCTGCTAATGTTAATTGTTCACTACTCTCAAAATATGTGATACCAGCTTTTGCAAGAAGTACTTTTGAATCATCAGTAAATTTATTGGATAATAATAGTGTGAGTGGTGGTCTTTGTTTGTGAAGGTTGATTAAATTCTTAATATCTTCTTCTATATTTTCTGTGTCTTCAATCACCCACATTTGACCACGAAGTTTCTTAATTTTACCAATAGAATTTTCTTCAGAGAATGCTTTGGTTGTGGTTCTCCCTACGAAAGATATTTCTGTCCACTCATTATTTCCTACTTCAATGATTTTAGTTGAAATAATGTTACAAGGAATATATGATTTAAGAAGCCACTTAGAGAATTTAATAGTATCGAACGGATCGCCAAAGTAGAAATCACCAACTAACCTTTCTAAAGTACATACTAAATTCCCTTTATCGAATCTCTCCCTAAGTGCAACGATTTTGAAACCTAATTCCAGGAAAATAGAGATTATTCCATGTTCTTTTTGGGGAATTTCAATTTCAACTTTATCAATTCCTCTTACTTCACAGAATCTCACTGATTTGCTGATAAGTTGTTTTGCAAGTACAGACGATTCATTATCTAGTTCAATAGAATCAGATGGTAAAACAATATTTTTAAATTCAATGGAGTTCTCGAATAATGATAATTTTAGAAAAATACATGCGATTAACTGACTATCGTATTTTCCTCCTTCAAGTTGCTTAGCACTGAACGCTCCGAATACAACCCTATTTTCGGATTCTACATCTGAAATTGCTTTCTCTACCCACTTTTGGTGACGAGTAAAATATACTGGCCATCTTTTGTCAGATTGGCATAATAGACACAGTATTTCTTTCTCGCTTTTTCGTACTCTTCTTATTAGCATGCCTCACGGAGTAGCGCTTTACCTAATTCTAGCTAGTTCGCGAAGGTCAGCGTCTGGAAAAGTGGTAAGAATATTTTTTCTGAATTTGTTAGCACATACCTTTCCATAACTCCAACATTCCATTTCGGCACTAATTACACACTCCTTACTATCCGAATTATTCTCGAACCTTGACACGTGTTTAGATTTAAAAATTTGACCTCTGACATATTCGTTGAACCTTTCGCATTCACTCGATGATGGAGATACGGGTCTTTTAAGAATCCAAGTATATTTTCGTAATTTTCCTGGCATAGTAAACAGTTAGGTTTGTTATTTTCGTTAAATAAAAATATTATTTTATAAAAAAGAAGTTTTCAGAAAGAAAAAGTTAAAGAACATCTTTTGGGTTATATACTATTGACAATTATTCGTCATTTTACCTTAAAGTCATTCTGATGAAAGGGTTGTAGGCTTTTAGTTTCATCCATTTCAATCTCCTGCTTGATACGAACTGTTTCATAGAGCTGGCGATACTGCCGTTCTTGACTAAGATAACATGCATCCAGTAGCAAAAAGATAGGTACCACAAAGTAGGTTATGAAGATATACCGAATATCTGCATCCTTAGCAGCAAAAGCAAATAGCGCTGCTACTGGTGTAACCATCAAACGTTAAAGTCATAAAACGTATGCGTTACGCCCTAAATGGTCTTGCTGAAAAATAGAGTAAATCCTTGGTGATCTACACTGGACGTGAAAAAATCAGACGTGGTTTCCCATACAAATATCGTTCCTACCTAGGGAAGACGTAAATCACCAAATAAAAACGTCCGTTTTTCTACACTGCTTATTTTTCTGCGAAATACCCGGCATTTGCTGTTTATGTTGTTATGTAATTTATCTATGTATACTTTAGTAGCAATAATGGAGTTTTGTAAACAACACAGTATGCTAATTCAATTCCTGTTTACTGCAGAAAATTTTAGGGGTAGGCTTTGGGGTATAAATCACGGTATAAAACTTATTTATTACAGTATTTTCAATGCCTGACCCTTTCTATTCGGTTACTGCCCCCGCAACCAATACCTCTTCCAAGAAAATTCAAAAACGTCCATAAGCTCCTGATTTTACCAGGAAAATAGCCAGATTTTGTCCCACAACGTCCAGTGGGATTTGGCTACTTGCAAAATTTTTTAGGGTACACTATAGGGTATATTTAGTTCAATTTTTCTTTGTACCCGAAAAGGAGGGCGAATATGCCTAAAGTCATCAAAAAGCTTACCGAAAAAGAGGTTCGTAATGCTCGTCCGAAGGAAAAACTCTACAAATTATATGATGAAGGTGGTTTACGCCTACTGGTACGCCCTACGGGTACCAAGGTCTGGCAGTATCCTTATATATTTCTTGGTAAAGCGAATATCTATACCATTGGCAAATACGAAGCTAACGGGCGCACCGGAACCGTAAGTATGGCGGAAGCTCGTAAAGCTCGGGATAAAGCTAAAGAGCTTATCCGTAAAGGAATTGATCCAAACAAGCACAAAGCACTGCGCCGGTTCGACTCAGATGAAAAAAGCAAGACTACCTTTGAAGCTGTAGCGCGTGAATGGCATAGCAAGGGTACCTGGGTACCAAAACATGCTCGGAATATACTGCGAACGCTTGAGAGGGATGTCTTTCCGCTCATCGGGTATCAACAAATTGATCAAATCAATGCGCGGGACATTATCCATGTGCTTTCAACTATTGAGGCGCGAGATGCCATAGATGTTGCCAAGAGAACCGCCCAGCGTTGTGAGGCAATTTTTGACTACGCACTGCTCAAAGGATTATGCGACAACAATCCGGCTTCCGGCCGCTCAAAGTATGTTAAGCCCCGTAAAACCCAGCATCGCCCTCACTTGAAGGAACACGAACTTCCTGCGTTTCTCAACAAGCTGGATCACTATCGGGGCAGAGCCTATATTCGCTTGGCGCTACACGTATTGGCTCTGACCTTTGTAAGACCGGGCGAACTACGAAACGCGCGTTGGCATGAAATAGATCGTAAGAACGCTATCTGGCGTATTCCAGCCCAGCGAATGAAGATGAACCGTGACCATCTGGTTCCTCTTTCAACACAAGCTCTACGTGTCCTGGTAGAACTGAAGGATATTACTGGCGATAATAGTGAGCTGCTTTTTCCGAGTATCCGTTCATCTCAAAAACCCATATCGGATGTCACCCTGCTTAAGGCGATTAAAATTCTCGGTTACGAAGGTGATAACAAGATCACTCCGCATGGTTTTCGGCATACCGCATCTACCATCCTCAACGAGCATCGCTTTGATCGGGATGTGATTGAGCGTCAACTAGCGCATATGGATAGCAATAAGATACGGGGCACCTATAATCACGCTGAGTACCTCCCTGAACGGAAACGCATGATGCAATGGTATGCTGATCATTTGGATAGGCTAAAACAGCAGAGATTAGAGAGATTATAGAGGTTGCGACAGCAAAAACGAATAATGGTACAACACGAAAAACTAATTTTGGTCCGTCACTCAGTGAGCCAGAGCAGAGGTGTCACAGAAAATGCCCAGCTCAGCTTGGTTTACTACCGATGTTTGCTCAAACGAGTTCGTTCATTGATCCAGTGTTCAATATCCTGTTTTAGCCATCCGACTGCACGGGCACCCAGAGGGATAGAGTCAGGAAACTTCTTTTCCTTCATGAAGGCGTAAATGCTACTACGGGAAAGGCCAGTCTTTTGGATGACTGCCGAAAGGCGGAGGATGGTATGATCCGATACGGTTTGCTTCATAGGGGGCTCCTTTGGAAAGTAAAACGAATATGAGAAAGCTGGCTTTATAGTGTCCAGCGTCGTCCGCAACAGTCCAAAACCTCGTGCAACTCCGGCAACGTTATTCCGGTCGCATCAATCAATTTGCGAAGACTGTGATAACAATCCTCCATAGCCAGATAGATTTGATCGGCTTTCTTTCGGTCCGTGAGCCAGTACTGTTGCATCAGGTATTGACTCGGTACCAAACCACTATAACGAGCCTCCTGATAGATTCTGGCTTTGTGGTAGAGAAACTTAAGCAGTTCTTCAATGCCGGGAGTATGATCGTACCGGCAGGGATACTCGGCAATGAGGGTTGAATGTCCGGTGGTATGCTCTGTAATCGTGACTTTCAGGTACTTTAGCGGTTGAGTAGAGTGCTGGATTGACAAACGCTGGGTTTTTATGCTAAAGACAAGTTGGTCCCAATTCGGGGTAGTAGCAGAATTCATGCGGCTCTCCTTGAAGAGTGGATTGAAACAAAGAAACCCTGCATTCGCGTATGTCGCCAAACAGATCGGATGCGGGGTTTTTCAACGATAAATAGTGTAGGAACAAAGGTTTACGGTGTCAATATCCTAAACATGTTATCTGCCTACTTCCTTGCCGATTTAGTCAATGGTAAGCACAATGATCTAGCTTTCAATTTCCATTCTGGTAGTTTCCTCTATCTCTCTTTAAAAATACCATGATATTCGTAGGGTGACACGAATATAGACCAGAAAACAAAGAGCAACCCGGTGTTGCTGATCAATCCATATCGTAGTCTAGGCCTTTGTCTTTCTTTTTATCCTGCTCGGGTGATTTATCAGGTTCAGGTTCTCGCGATTGATCCTGCATGGTTTTATGCCTTTCCGACCAACGGGCAATTTCTTTATCAAGCTCCTGTTCGTACTGTTGTTTGCCGTCCTTAAGACCCTGTACATAATCTTGAGAATTATCCAGTTTATCAATGACTGTATCGGCTAGTTCGTTGGCGTAACGGCTAAACAGATAGCCATTATTGAAGCCTTTGATGTAATCCTTCGTTGCTTCCATCGCTAAAAAGTATTTTGCGCGTTTCTATCCAAGTGGGCAAGAATAGAATCTCGGTCGTAGAGAATGATCTTCTTCTGAGGTTGGCTATAACGTATCTGACCCTCATCCCTAAGTTTTTGTAGTGTGGTTTTAGATCTGATTTTGAGCAATTCCATTGCATCTTCGGTATTTATCCACTTATCCTGCCGGACTTGCTCCTTATCCCGTATCCGCTTGACCACCTCCTCCACCAGTGCATAAAAGGCCTTTGTTTCCAGGCAAATAACTTCCATAAGGTATTAGTAATATCAGGCTAAAAATCTGAAATCCATTGGACAATCAAAAATGTATTTTGATCAACAAGGAGTAAATCTGACTGTTTAATTATTGAGGATAACCCTTAAGATATTGATGGGCTATCTGCAATAGTACTGACTCCTGTTTAGGGCCGTATTTTTGGTGGTATTCCGTTTTAAAGGTATCAACAAAGAGTTGCCATTTTTCGCTATAGCGGAATTGAGGTCGGTACCGCATAAGAGATAACATCCAAACGTTATCAGGATAGTATGACTCAATCAGTCGGATATAGCCGCGTATCTTATGTTCATAACCTTCCGGCTTTTCCTCAATCAGTCGCTCTATGCATTGTAAGGCAATTTCGGCATGTTCTTTCAGACTAGCATCCAGCAACCGTCTTTCAATCCGGGTAAGGCGTTCTCGTTTAGACAAAGTTAAAAAGGTAAATCGTCTTCATCATCATCCAAATCCCAATCTTTGCAGCTCTCCAGCCTATGCTTTGTATGATAATTATGTATTATTTTCATTTGCTCATCAGGAAGGTATGAGGGCGGGTTTTCATTAAAATAGGTATAGAACTGATGATAGGCCATAGTGATGATTTCATCAGATATTTCATAGGCCTCGTGGCTATAATGGGTGTAATTGCCACTAGTAGTATCTTGAAAGCGTTTCCAAGCCTTAGCTGCATCTTGCTTTAATTCCTGGTACGCCTGTTCTTTGTCAATCGTGGTCAAAATCTTGATACTGTTAAGTTATAATGACTATAAGCTAAAAATGTAAAATCTGGTAGACAATCAAAAATCAGCGACACAAAAATTCTATCGTATTAGATTTCTTATTTTTTGAAAATCATGAAGACTATCTTTTCTTTTTGATCGGAGCAAAGAAAAGATAATGCAATAACTTTTCTTTGGTACCTAATTTTGCCATTTACAAGTAACCGCTAAAGTCTAAGTCTATGGTTCTGAAGCACGATTTTAGCGAATTCTTTACGGGAAATTTGTTCATAAGTAAACCATCATCTACCCCTAAACGAAAACCTCTATTTTCTAGAAGGTGCAGAATATGTAAACTTCTATTTTTCAGCAACTTGCTATTCCTCGCTAAGCAAATTTTAAGCTCATCCTGTCCAAATATAAACGATCCTTAATGCCTGAACACAACGAGGGTATCACATGAAACAGGCTATCGCCTATTATAGAGTGTCCACCACGCGGCAGGGTCGCAGTGGCTTGGGACTGGAAGCCCAGCAAACTGCGGTGAGAAACTACTGTGCACTCCATGAACACGCTTTGATAACGGAAGTTAAGGAAGTCAAATCTACTCGTAAACATCAGGTGGGTTTATTTGAAGCATTAGAACTCTGCCGACGGCATCGGGCTACTTTAATTGTTGCCCGGCTGGATAGGCTGGGGCGGGATGTAGAGCAGATCGCAGGGATTGTTAAATCCAAAGTAGATATTATCGTAACCGATAACCCTCATGCGAACCGGTTTACGATTCATATTCTAGCGGCGGTAGCTGAAGAGCAACGGCAACGCATCAGCGAGGCCACAAGAGCAGCTTTACAAGCGGCTAAAGAGCGAGGGGTGGAGCTGGGTAAACACGGTAAAGTGCTCTCGGTAGCCAACCGAAAAGCCGCCCATGATTTTGCTCATCAACTCTCACCAGTGCTGAGGCGATTGGAACGCCGAGGGATTACTTCGGTCAGGGCGATCTCAAAAGAGCTTAATAGGAAAGGGGTGCCGACCTTTCATGAGGGGGGCAAGTGGCATCCCAGCACTGTGCATACATTGATAAACCGACTTAAGTAACCCAATAAGAATCCGTAAAACCATAACAAACGATACAACGATGACTAATTTTGATCACGACCTTCTGTTTGATGATGCCGCTGTCTTGGAAGAAACATTGGGCGAAAGCTCTTTAAGCCTTACGCCGGTAACCGGTAATTGCGACTGTTCAAATTACACAACTATTCAAGAAGATGACGAAGAGATTGATACCTCGGAAGGCACCGGAACTGCTGCTTAACCGGATCAATGAGCAGTACGGGTATGCAGTCAATTGTTCCTACCCGAATTCGTTTCGGCTTCTTAATAGACACCAATACGAGATACTCCAGACGATTAACAATCACGATGATCTGGAAACTTTATCTCGCCGGTTTGGTATTTCACCGGAAGGACTGAAGAAATTCTTGGTGCTGCTGGGAAAGACTGATCTTGTGCGATTTGATGATGAGTTCAGCGTACCACAGCAACCAGAAGGGCCTAAATCGCTGAACTTTTGGATTCACACCACCGATGCCTGTAATCTCGGATGTAGCTATTGTTATATCTCTACACTGAACACCCATAAGGGCATGTCGGATGAGGTGAGACAACAGTTTCTGTTGAAGCTCACCGAGACAGTCAGAAAAAGAGGTATCAAGCATATCAAACTTCGACTGGCCGGTGGCGAACCTCTCAGTCAGTTCAAGGTTTGGAAGTCTTTTATTCCTGAAGCAAAAGACAGTTTGACGGACTTAGCATGCAAGCTAGATGTAGCGTTTATTACCAACCTCACCATCCTTAGCGAAGATATTCTGAGATTCTCAAAAGAGTATAGCATTGGTTATGGTATCTCGTTGGACGGTGTTAATGAAACACACAATGCCACCCGAACCTTCCGCTCAGGAAGAGGCTCATTTCAAGTAGTTGATGCGAACCTGCGAAAGCTCTTAGCAGAAAACATTTCAGTCTCGGTCAATACCGTTATCAGTAACCATAACTTAACTAGGTTGCCGGAGCTCACCCGGTATCTTATCGCCCTGGATGTTCCTTTTCGCTACTCCATTGTCAAGGGCGAGGCAATTCACGCGGACTTACTGGAACAGTGTCTTTTAGAATCATATGCCATCATGGAAGAGGCGATAGCCTCTGGTTGGCAATTTGCCCAGCGATACCAGTTCTGCGATTTGAAGCCCAATGAGCTAGGATTTCAGACCTGCACCTCCGGCTTTTCGGGTGGGGCCATCTACGTAGATGGTTCGCTAAAGTATTGCCATGTGCATTTTGGGCAAGATGATCATCCAGGCTCCTCTATTTTCAATCCGAAGCTGGATTTGGTGGATATGATTGAGCAGGGTGAACATCTCGAAGAGGAAAAGTCTGAGGATTGCCAGACTTGTCGTTATCGCTCAGTTTGCACAAGTGGGTGCCCAGTCTATCGGGTAGATGGGAAAGACCCACAATGTAGCCTATATCACAGGCTGATCCCTATGTACTATGAACTCCAGGCAAAAGAGCGATTGCACCTTTTGCAAAAACATGGGATAGTATAGCGCGCGCACATCAAACTCTTTTAGCTAGGATGGTAGAACTTTGGCACTCGCAATCTCCCTGATGGCTTTGCTCGTTACCATTTATGAGTTGCATCTTCAACGGCGGCATAACGAAAAGTCTCTCCAACCCATTGCCCAAATTGCTATAACAGATCGGGGTAAACTATTGTCCGTTTACATTGAAAACAATGGTGTTGGGCCTTTGATTGTGGAAAAGCTGATCTTTACCAAAGATGGTAAGCATTATACCGACATAGAATCTTGTTTAGACCTCGATCCCCGATCATATCAGCACATATCGGTATCAGAATCTGACAGGAAGGTTATTCTGCCTGGCTCCTACGAGGAAGTTTTCTCAATGGAATTTGGGGAAGACGATACGGATAAGGAAATGGATAATGTTCGAGAAAAACTTGCCCCACTTAAGCTAAAGGTAGATGGGCGAGACATTTATAACAATAATGTTACCGTGGAAAGAGATTTACAGTGGTTTATTAGGTATCAAATGTTAACCCACCTTTCCTAAAACGTATGTAAAGTCCAATCAACAATTATCCGTAAATGAAACTATTAACTTATAATTGGTTAAGAGTGAAGAATTACATCTTTTACGGGTAACTATATCCTACCTTACCAAACCTAAATTTTGCATAATATTAATGTTTTGCCCCTTTGTAACTGAACCCTTACTCAGACAAAGCTGAATAAGCACAGTCGCAAAAAACACGGAAGTTGTTAGCACCAATAATCAGTTGGTTTTTTGTCCTATTCGCTAAATATTCTATAAATGCTTCGACTGTTGATTTGCCAAGTGCTATCTGAAATCCGGCCAGGCCTGTTACAATATGGTAAGCAGTTTGACGGACTACGAAGCTTTGGATATAGATTGAAACTCCCAAGTTAACTGCACAAGGGAATATTTTAAAGCCGATCTCTGCAAGCGTCAAAAAAGGACTTGAAGTTGTCGCTAAATATACGTTTTGATTAGGATTATATCGGACTGCCAAATTTTTATAAATATCATCATTGGTTTTTTCTGTAAAGAAACCGAAAAACCATCCATCTTCTGGTAAGCCATTATATGTTGTGAATTCTGTAGCTATTGAGGTAGCATCGGTAACAGATATGTGCATGATGGTATTCGCCTGATTTTCAAAAAGTAAATTCCAATTATTAGGATAAAGGTTAGAAAAACTACCTGTAACCTCTATGTCATTATCATCTGGGTCTGCATCAATAATGTCAGCTTTAATAGTATGATCAATATCGTAATCGAAAACAGCGAAATAGCGTTCTTCTGGCCAAGTAATGTCTGTTTTGTCATCCTCCTTTACTGTAGTAAGTAATCTGATATCTTGATGTATAAGCTGAATTATCGGGTCGGTCTTCTCGAAGTTCCATCTATAGTTTCCCCAGTAAATATCGCCCGGCGGTATATTTTCTACTCCCTTTAAAGAAAGTTGAATACGATGGATACCCTCTATCCATCGGTGAAAGGTGGTATCTGCTTGAAGAGATAGGAAATCAGGCTCTAGGGATGCTAGGTTTCTGTATTTTTTGTGGTAGCTCCGAAGTGAAGTGTCATAGTAGAATTTATATAAGTGGTCAATAGCAGTCTTTTTGTTTCCCATCACTGCATGAAAACGTGCTAGATCATAGACGGCACGGTGTTTCAATGTATGAGTTTTTATCAGAGCATCTTCAGCAATTTCTATGGCTTCTTGAAGCCTCATATTCATTGCGTAGATTTCTGCTTTAGCTAATTGGATGTGAGCATTTCCTAGTGAGTCGTATAAATTTGCTTCTTTTAACAAGTCAAGGGTGTACTGATATCGAGGGTTTAAATGAGCTGCTCTCTGAAGATTATTTAGTGCGATTTGTAATTCATTATTGTCGAGTGCTGCGGCCGTGAGCGTTAGATATAAATCGGAAACATATAATCTCGCGTCTGTGTAATCAGGATTATCCGATAACGCTTTCTCCCCAAATTTGATTCGTGCTTCAATATTTCTTTGTTGTTTTGAATATTCTAAATATATCTCTGCTCGTTGCTTAGTGGCCTCATTTCTGGTATACTTATCACCTTCATCTATTGCACTACTGATGTAGTGGAACGCTGAATCTAATTTATTTTTGTCTAACATGCTGCTGGAAAGTCTATGGTAGATTCGGGCTCGATGATGAATTAAATGGTTTTGTATTGATAAGTCTTCAATAGCAAATTGAATATGCTTAAAGGCTTCTCTATAGTTGCCTTCACTATAATAATGGTAAGATTTACCCTCGTAGATATAGCCTCTTATAGTTTTAGCGGTTTTTTGGTAAGGGGCAAAGTAGTTACTTCTTACTTCTAGTATTTTTTCTACATAAGTGAGAGCTTTGTCATACTCACCATGATCATATATGTATTGCGTAAATTTTAATAATACTTCGGGATAAAGCTCGCGTACTGCATTTGTATTCTGCGTTTCCTTGCTATAAGGGTCTTTAAGGCTGAGAAACTTTTCCATGCGCGCATATGCAGTATTAGGCTTATTTTGATCTAAATCTGATCGTATCGCCTCTATGATCATTGCTGGTTTAACCCTCAATGCCTTTGTAAATCTGGGGTTGTCTGATAATGCTGAGTCGAGATATATTAATCCCTGATAGGGATTTTTGTATATTTCATAGGCTTCTTTAGCAAGATGATAATATACCTCGGCTCGTTTACCCTTGGCGTCTTTGTTACCTAACTCGATTGAAGTAGTGAAATGATTGAGCGCAACTTCATATTGATTCAGTTCTAAGCCAATCTCCCCAAGTCCATAATGGGCTCTGTCATTAAATTGATCCTTTCTTAATAGTGAATTAAATAATGAGGTAGCTTTTTCTAATTTATTTTTTTCGAGCTTTTTAAATCCTCTATCGGCTATTTTGGAAGTGCTGCAACTTATTACAAAAAAACTGATACTACAAGTTAGTAAAAGTGCTAATTTTCTATTGACGTTATGAGAAGGAGTTTGAGTATTCATGGCTAAATTGTGGTTTGTAGAACATAATTGTATTGTTAGTGCGTAATAGCTTTGATTAAGAATAGATGTTCTTATCGGGTGTTGGTTGGTATGCATCTCCAAGTACAATATGAGGAAATACATCTAGTATCATATGAAGCCTAGTTTTTGGTGCTCCATAATCAAATGTTCCCATAACCCCTCCTTGGTTATAAAGGACACCATCTTTATATGTACATTGGCTTCTATCGACCTTTGATCCCGTTCCCCTGTATGTAGCTAATGCTCCATGGTAGCATTCGGCACTATCTTCATTGTCGGGATCCCAATTGTGATCACATGGGTCCTGTCCGATAGGCTCTAGTTGGGGACAGCAGTTGTACTTGTTTCTCCCAAAGTGGTCTTCTGATTTAAGTACGTAAATTTCTATAGAGAATAGTCCTCTGTTATTTGCCGGGTCTCTATCATTTAGTTCTAGTAGTATGTCTCCTGCTCTCTCGGCTTTGAGGTAAATTCCATTTTCACCTCTGAAGAGAAAAGCTGTGCCAACTGCATCTCCTCTGATTTCCTCACACTCGTTTTCTCCTAACCGTATATCGTCAAAACCATAGTCTGATCCGCCTATCAAAGCGATTAGTTGCCCTAGTTCGTAATTTAGATACTTTTTGTATTCATCTGGTCCCCATGCGAAAGTTCCATCAGCACCGACAGGTAGTGGTACTGTAGCTATTGAGATGACGCTGCTAGTGCTTAGGAAAACAAAGTCACCTGCGTTTACAGAAATTCCCGTATTTAATACTCCTTCATGGTTTGCCGGGAAATTGACAGTGGAAGGGGTAAAGTTGGGCGGTGAAGGTTTATCTTCACAACACTCTGATTTCTCTGGTTCGCACGTAACCCAGAAGTCCCATCGGGTGCCTCCGCCGAAGCAACCAAACATATAGACCTCAATTGTATCGCTCACGTTAGGATCATACTCAAAAGTAAAAGTCCTGAATCCTGGAACGTATCCATCCGTGCCATCGTAGCAGGTGCTGGATGGGGGTAGCTGATTTGGTGCTATAGGGGTTGAGGCAGTAGATGCTACCCATTCCCCATTGTATTTGAGGTCCATTCGATCTGGCACAGTATACATGTTATAAGAAATAGTAATTATTCCGGCCTTATCCTCTAACGATAGTATTTTTGTAAATAAACCATCATTTCCGGTAGCTGAGAATCCGCAAGCTTCACTTGGGGGTTGGACAGAAGATCGGGTTCTGGCTGAGGGGCTGGTATTACCCTGTTGGTCGTACAATGCATAGCTGAGGTCAAAGCTACCAGTAGTTACGTAGCTGGGTAAGTTGATGGGTAAGACAATGCTATTGTAGTCATTATTGACTCTGCTATGTTTACTTTGTAACGAGCTTTCTCCAAATTTGCCTATCGGAACTTTCCAGTAATGGTTTGAGCCGATTACATGAAGGTAGATTCCTGCAACTGTATTGCTACCGGTCACGGTATAGTTAAGCGGAAGGTAGATAGTGGTTCCAGGGGATAATTCAGCCGATTGCTGGAAGTGAGAAATGATAATCCCGTTACTGGTCTGTGGTTCTGGTAGTGTACCAGTGAGAAGTTCGCCTCCACTGATACCCAATTCTTGGCATAACCGGTCCGGTGCTTCAGTTGGGTTGAGTAATTCAAAATGCTGCTCTCTGTCGGCCAGGTTAAGTTCTGGAACTTCCTCTTGGCACTGCGAGAAAATAGTAAATAAAAAGGTAAGACCTATAAAACAAATAAGCGGTTTCATGAGTGTATGATTTTGTGGTTATTAAAAGCTGAGTTGGTAGGAAACACCGAGTTTTCCTGTCCATACATGAGCGTTAATTAATTCGAAGATTTGGGTAGTTCTTTCTGCGGAAAGTTCAAGGTTCCAGTGATTGGCAATTGGTACTGTAGCTCCTGTTTCCAGGCTGAAAAGGAAGTTGCGCGTGTTATCTTTATGATCTAGCGTCGTATCCCTGATCGTGCCACTGCGCTCTTGGTCTATTTCGTTGTTAATAGTGGTCGTTTCCGATGTTTGCACGTGGGCTTTAGACGATAAAGGGAAGTTAATACCTATACCAATGAAGGGTTCTATCCAGTTTATTGTGTTGAGCTTAGCTCGAAGCGGTATATTCAGATGGGTAGTTTGGTAGGTTATCTTATTGCTCAGGTTTTCATCAAACTGCGCTGTAGGATGGTAGTAATTATACTGTGAATTCTCCTTGAATTTCCGTTGGGTGAATAGTAACCCGCTACTCACGCTAAATTTCTCGTTTATGGAGTAGTCTAAAATTCCACCAAAGTAAAAGCCAAAGGCTGGTTTATACTGCCCATAGGTCAGGTAAGTTGAATCGTAATTAAGTACGATACTCTTTTGATCTTTAACCCATTGGCCACCCATTAGGGAACCGGTTGCACCGATTTGTATCCTAATTGTATATTTGCTTTGCGTATCTTGGATTGTTTCGGCAGACGAAGTATCCAGTTGCTGGGTAAGTCCATAAGTGTTAATGGTCAAAAGGGCCATTAGGCTTAGCGCGACTAGCAACGGTAAATTGTAATTCATGATTTTACTATCTTGTGGTTAAGAGAATTTATATTGATGCGTAGGTTATTGCCTGAGTGCTTATAATGAATGCCTACCTGATAATGTCATTAATAGCTGAAAAGAAGACTTCAGGGATTTAGCTTTATTAGCTATTGTCTAATAAAATAGGTTACTTAATATGAATTCACTCACTAATCACCTATAAACTTTAGCCCGCATAGGTTATCAACGTACAAGTGGCGTTTTAGTCTAAAGTAGTCTAAAAAGACTTAGTATTGTATTTATTTCTAAATCGTATTTAAACTAGACATATCTAATAAATTTGTTATAAATTCAACGATTTATTTGTATTATTAAAATTATCTCAATACATTTTAAAAACTTAAAAAACTATTATAGTCTTTAAATAGACTGAAAAACTAAGACTTATTTGTATGGC
>JBCCSU010000024.1:0-31220 GCA_039199635.1 Bacteroidota bacterium
AAGTCTCAACATTTTTACGCCTCTTTTGGTGTACAGCATCAATGGGGCGTACCCGTTTACATTAGTAATGTAGTCTATGATCATTATTTCGATTACAACTGGGTACATGCCACACAGGTGCTGAGAAATGGGCGCAGGTTCTATGATATAGTACTGCAAAGAGGTGACTTATTTGTTGAAATTAGAGTAGGTAGACGTGGTTTCATTCGTACCCTGAGAAGCTGGGATGCCTATCCGTTTGTGGGGCATGTTTGTGCCGATGTTTGTGGATTTCATGGTGGTTTCTATAGAAACAGCTATACCATTTTCAATAATTACAACTATGGATACCGATACCGCAACAATAATGCTGTAGTAATTAACAACCATTATACTATACAAAAGCATAGAAATAATGGCAGACATTACAAACCCTATAAACACGAAACACATCGTAATCATGTCCACCACAATTCGAGAAATGATAATAGAAGAGTAGTGCAAAATAGACTTCCTGAGCGAAGAGGGAGGTATTATTCATCAAGCACTAAAAATAACAGGACGAGAGTTGACCATGGTAAACGATCTTCTATCGAAAGTAGGAGAAGAAATGATCAAACCAATCGTGAAAGTAGAAATAGTAGAAAATCGTACTAGCCTAAAGAACCCTAATCAGCTGGTTAGGGTTCTTTCAATTCATGATTATACTAGATAGACTTATTTTATTTCTTCAATCTGTGTGCTTTTCTAAGGTCTTTTAAGTGTCTTTTAATATGAGCTATTACGATTTGTAAATGCTCTAAACGAGAATACGAACGAGAACCTTGTTTGTAAGGAATTAAAGTAATTTGTCCATTGTGGATATACCGTTTTATGGTATGATGAGCAGCCTGCAATCTATCAATAAGATCATCTATAGAAATAGGCCGGGTGCTTTCTACACTTCTTTTATTTACCTCTGATAGTCTCCCTTTTAATACATCTGGTTTACGACCTTCAGCAAGATCATTGAGATTTCTGGCAAAACTTTCGTGCCAGAATGTAATATGACCCAAAATATCTTTTGTATCCCAAAAAGTGTATACCATCTTATCTAATGTAACAGTATCATTGTAGAATTCGAGGAAGTCTTGGAGCTCATCATCCAGATTATTGAATGCCTCGGTTATTTCCATGGGTATGTAACTAGAATTTGAAAAACCTAATCCAGCAAGCTATTCAATAACTAGGTTATATTTGCTGAGTAATCCTGATAGATTAGTTCTTGAAAAACGTGCCCCGGACACCCTATTTTGCTCAGGATCTAATCGAAAATTTAAAGCAGTCGTAAAATCACTTTTTTCAAGATTAGTATTTTCAAAAGTAGCTCCTTCCAGGTTAGAATGAGAAAAGTATGAATTAGAAAGATCAGCTTCAGTCAGGTCTACTTCTTTCAGGCTACAATGTTCAAACGATGTCCCTTTCAAGTTACAGCCATAGAAAACAGAAGAATCCAACCGACATTCCTTGAATCCAACGGAAAATAGAAAACTATTAATATGGTCGAAACGAAGGCCCAGCATTTTACACGCTTTGAAATGTACTTCTCTAAACGCAGACTGATTGATGTTTACGTTACTTAAATCACAACTGATAAATTCACAATCTACGAATACCGTAGAAGAAACGCTTCCGTTTGAAAATTTACAATTCTCAAAGTTGCACCCCTCATATTCACCCCTTGCCAAAGGTTTGGCAACCAAGTCTAAACCCTTTAAACTTTCACCTTCATAGTAGTCCATATCTACACTGAATTATAGCACAAAAAAGCCATCTTTCGATGGCTTTTGAAACAGAAATCATCTGTAATTTAAAGTTCCTTTTTTAGTTTACGTTCCTCTATAATGTAAGCAATCCCAAGCCCGATACCTCCAAAAAGGAATATCATGGAAAAATAGGCAGCCTCGTCCATTCTTGTGTTACTCTCTAAAAGATATCCCATGAGTAACCCGATACCTACTCCCATTAAAAGCATAGAAAATCTCAAAGGACCGCTGGTATTCTTCACTCTAGTCATATCACTTGGATTCATACCTTTTTCAATCATATTCATACGCTCTTCGTTTTCATATTTTCTCAAAAATATGATCATTATTATTCCGCCTATAATGGCTACAATGGGAATAAATACGCCTATTACTGCTACATCCATGATTACTGAATTTAATTTTCGATTTGTTTTGCCTCTTTGACCACTATATCAGCACTAGGGTTACACCCTTTGATTAAAATAATATTTCTGCATTTTTATCGTAATCGCTGTAACTTCATTTTTGTGGAGGTAGTCAAAGTAGCGTGAATCATATTAATGATGATATAATTATTGATAGAATTTTAGAAGGTGATGAAAACCAGTACAAGGTTCTAATTGATAAATATAAAAACTACGCTTTTACATTGGCGCTAAATGTGTTAAACAACCGGGAAGATGCTGAAGAAGTAGCACAGGATAGCTTTGTAAAGGCTTTCAAAAATTTAAAGAAGTTTAATCGTCAGGCCAAGTTTTCGACTTGGTTTTACAGAATAGTCACGAACACTGCCATAACCAGAGGTAGAAAGAAGCGTGTCAAAGGCATCGAAATTGACAAAGCTTTTTCTTTGGCGGTAGGCACTAAAGAAGTGTTAGAAGTTGAAGATCAAAAATATTTTGTGAGAAAAGCGATATCTATGTTAAGTGAGCAAGACCAAACGGTGATAAGCTTATTCTATCTTCAGCAGCTATCACAAGAGGAAATAGCGGAGGTCACTGAATTGAAGATAAGCCTGATAAAAGTGAAGCTTCATCGGGCTAGAAAACGGCTAGCCAATCATTTGAAATCATTATTAAAAGAAGAAGCGTTAAATTTATAAGGTCATGGAGAAGATCAGCGATGAGATTTTGTTGGAGTATTTGGATGGAACCCTTGAAGCGCGAGAAACCGAACTACTCAGAAACCGCTTGCAAAATGACGTTGTGCTGAAAGTGCGGCTTGAAGAACTGAAACAAGCCGATCAATACCTCAACGGAGTAATAGAGAACCCATCGCCACGGTTCGCGGATATAGTTTGGACTAAAATATCAGAGACCGGTAAAACTCCAACGTTCCGTTTAAATGGCTTCTTGATTGTTATTGCCTCTATGCTTACCGTAATAGCAGGATCCTACTTTATGACAGATGGTATCGTTGAGCTTAATTTGAAATTACCGGATACTGTTTCTGAATACGTCACAGTGCCTAAAATAGAACTACCGGAAGGTATAAATCTAAAAATGATAAGCCAGGTATTACTCTATGGCCTATCATTTTTGATATTACTCATTTTAGATAAAGCTATTCTTAAGCCTTACTTTAGAAAAAGAAAAGCGTTTATAACAGGCTCTTGATCAGTATATTAACGTTCCGGGGCCGGTGAAATTTGAGCTCCTTCGGGCATTATAAATAACTCATCATCAGGCTCATTTTCTGCTATAGAGATCTCTTCAAAGATGCGTTCACTTCGCATTTCACCTACCTCCCCATCCTTATAAGAATACCATTGTAAGGCTGTAGGTAAAAGTAACCCGGATATCTCCGCCCATTTACTGTATTTGATCAGGCTGAAGCTCTCATTAGCCTCTTCTTTTCCATAAGTTACGGTATACATCAACCACTCCATTTTAAAAGTATTAGGATCATACCAAATGATGTAATAATCTTTAGGAGAATCCCCTACACCGTCACCGTAAGAAACTTTGATACCACCATAAACTTTACCTTCCAATTCTCTAGGTGCTACATCCTCATAAAATGCTCCCGGATCTCCAACTACAAATGGCATTGCATAAAAATAAAAAAAGAGATTATGATAAAAACGCGCCCTACTGGCATCAATAGAGTCAGGTGTCACCCAAACGTCTTGACCATCAAATCCAATGGTTCTCGCCGGAGACTTTATTAGTGCTTTTCGATTTTTCAAATTAGTCAGATGAGTTTCATCGCCCAATTTAAATGATAAAGAGCCCATAGAAGCCCATTGAGCGTATGTCCCGTGGGCGCTAAAAACCTTCTTGATAGATTCTGAATGGTGTTCATCTTTAACCGATGCTTCTACCTTTACCGGTGTACTTTCTTGCTCACTTGTGCTTTTTTCCTTCACTTGGGAACAAGCCACCACCGCAATAGCAAGAATATAAATATGTTTCATAATATATATTTAAAGTGTAAACCTAATCATCCGATCGCTAAGATGTAGCGGATAGACCCGCTATCTAAGTAAAGGTTAGGTAGCTTACATTTTATTTATGACTCCAATCGTAACTATCTAGTCCTTCCAAGCTGGCTTTAAGAAGTTCGATGCTTCCGTTGATATCCTCCTTATGAGCCATTTCTATCACTTGGTGCAGATGCCTGGTAGGAATGGAAATAGCTCCTGATATAGATCCGTTTTTTCCCATTCGCTGGAGTCCTGCCGTATCGGTACCTCCTGCGGTGAGTACCTCAGGCTGCCATTTGATTTCATTTTTTTCAGCTATCTGCTTCATATAATCTACCATCCGATAATCACAAATGGTCATAGCATCCATAATTTTGATAGCCGTCCCTTCGCCTAATGAGGTTACTTTTTCGTGCGCCTGCGCCCCAGGAAGATCAAAAGCAATTGTAGTATCTAACCCAAATCCGAAATCCGGATTAATGGTATGTGCAGCAACATTAGCACCTCGAATACCCACTTCTTCTTGCACGGTAAATACGCCATAAACATCAAAAGGAGGCTTTTTCAGCTTTCGCAACGTCTCTATCAGAACAAATACGGACACTCTATTATCTAGAGACTTGCAGTTTACACAATCCCCCATCTCTATCAACTCACGCTCCCTGGTGATAGGATCTCCTACCGCAACAATTTCCTCCACCTTTTCTTTTGGCATGCCTAGATCTATATAATAGTCGGTAGTCTTTGGCATTTTAGTTCGTTCTTCAGGACTCATTACATGAATGGGTTTAGTACCCATAACCCCTATTACGTCTTCCCTTCCATGGATGATGACACGCTGTGCCGTTAATGTTTTAGGGTCAAAACCACCCAAAGTAGTAAAACGGATAAAGCCTTTATCATCAATATGTGTAACTATAAATCCTATTTCATCCATATGGGCTGCCACCATGGCACATTTATCACTGTTGATACCCTTTATATAGGCAATCACATTACCCATGTTATCGATACTTACCTGATCAACTAATGAACTTACTTCTTCCACCACTTTTTCACGTATCCTTGATTCATAACCCGGAGCACCGGGTGCCTCACATATTGTTTTTAAAAGATTGACGTTAACACTCATACCGTAAAGATTCGTTTTTTTAGAGCGCAAATATTATAAAATTGATACCAGTAGTCGCTAATTCTAAACTCTTTTTTGAATTTTTGCGCTATCGTCGTTGAGCGTTGGCTTATTACTTTTTACGACCTCGATTTCATTTTTTATGCTTAAGAAAATATTCAAGTTTCTTTTAAAGACCTCGCTTGTTTTCATGGTAGCGATAGCCTTATTTCTGCTTTTAGTATCTAGCGGATTATTCGGTGAATTACCCACTAAGGAGCAACTGGCGAATATAAAGAATAATGTAGCTACAGAAGTTTATAGTGCGGATGGTGAGTTAATGGGTAGGTATTACATCCAAAACCGATCAAGTGTAGCGTCTGAGCATATCTCAGAGCATGTAATTCACGCCCTTATTGCTACGGAAGATGCCCGATTTTATGATCACGGTGGTATTGATTTAAGGAGCCTGGTCCGGGTGCTGATCAAGACTGTGATCTTACAAGACCGAAGCGGCGGAGGTGGAAGTACTTTGAGTCAGCAACTGGTAAAAAACATATTTCCGAGGGAAAATCACGGTATCTGGACTGTTCCGGTAATCAAAGCCAAAGAATCCATTTTAGCTTATAGACTTGAAAACATCTACTCTAAGAATGACATACTCACGCTCTATCTCAATACCGTTCCTTTTGGCGATAATGTCTTTGGTATAGAAACAGCGGCCAGACGTTTCTTTAATAAACCGGCAAAGACATTACAAGCAGAGGAGGCGGCTGTACTCATCGGTATGCTAAAGGCCAACTATACTTATAACCCGCGTCTATTTCCTGAAAAATCACTAAACAGAAGAAATGTAGTTCTCAGCCAAATGTTGAAATACGATTTTATAGATGAAGCTACACATGACATTTTAAAGGAAAGGCCCTTAGAGCTTGATTATCAATTACCCAAAGAAGCCACTTCTTCAGCCGCTTATTTTACCCAGCAGCTTAAAAATACGTTAGATCAATGGATAAAAACTAACCCTAAAGCAGACGGAACACATTATAACCTTTACACGGACGGACTAAAAATTTACACCACGCTGGACTCTCGCATACAATTATATGCCGAACAGTCTATGCAAAGTCATATGGCTAGTCTTCAGAAGGCATTTAATGAACATTGGAATAGATCAAAACCATGGGATAAAAACCCTGAAATCTTCCGATCTGCATTATTCCGAAACCCCGTTTACCGAGGTCTAAAAAAACAAGGTTTATCAGACGGTGAGATCAATGATGTGCTTAAAAATAAAAAGCCATTAACCCCTTTTTCATGGGATAAGCCCAAAGAACTTGAGTATTCTACTTTGGATTCCATCAAACACTATCTCAACATTCTACACGCAGGGGTGCTGGCCATGGATCCCCGTAACGGAGATGTAAAAGCCTGGGTGGGTGGTATTGATTTCAACTATTTTCGATACGATCATGTTGTCAAATCTACAAAGCGGCAGGTAGGTTCTACATTCAAGCCATTTGTTTATGCAGCCGCCCTGGAGGAAGGTTATGACCCCTGCGCTTATACTTCCGCTGCCCGCCTGGTGTACACTGATCAGAAAGATTGGACACCTAATAATGCAGACGAAAAAGAAAATATTCTCAAGTATTCATATAAAGGAGCACTGTCAAAATCTGTGAATACTGTGGCCGTAAAAGTTTTAGAAGAAGTAGGTATTGGAAGCGCCATTAGTCTCGCTCGATCTTTAGGAGTAGAATCGGAAATTCCAAAATTACCCTCCATAGCGCTTGGAACTCCATCTGTTTCATTACTTGAAATGACACAGGCTTATGCTGCCTTTGCTAACGGAGGCCAACGCATAACTCCCAGATTCATCACCAAAATTGAAAATAGCCAAGGAGAAACGCTGGAAGTATTTGAGGAAAAGAAAAAAGAGCGAGTAATGGAAGTGGGTACAGCGGCTATGATCACTGAAATGATGCGTGAAGTGGTTAAAACTGGAACAGGTAGCCGGATCAGATGGAAATACGGACTTACCAATCATTTGGCGGGAAAAACAGGAACTACTCAGTCCAATGCTGACGGGTGGTTCATCGGGTATAACCCCAAGCTAGTGGTGGGTGTTTGGGTAGGTGCTGACGACCCCAGGATAAGATTCAGAAGTTCGGCACTTGGATCCGGGGCTAATATGGCACTGCCTATTTTCGCCAAAATCTTTCAGCATATGAACGAGAACACTGAACTGGTAGAAGTTAGCCGAGCTACATTCCCAAAAGTTGACCCTACCATTCAAGCCCGACTGAACTGTGACGACTTCAAAGACGACAAGAATTTTATTCAGAATTTATTGGGGCTGGAGAAGAAGGAAAAAGTGAAAGAGAAAGCTTTTGGCGAAAAGAAAAAAGGTTTTTTCAAGAAAGTGGGTGATTTTTTCAAAAAGAAGAAAAAGAATTAGTCATCATCTGATCCGTCTTGTACAGCTAAAAGCTCCCGAGTATATCTATCTGAAATTTCAAATTCCCGCAGGCTATAATGGATTCCTGCTAATCCTTCGAGAATGTTTTTATCTAGGTCATCAACACGATAAGCGCGATGCATATAGGGAAGAGACTTTCTAAATAAAGTAATCGTTTCATCTTCGAACTTACCAAAAGCTAAAAGATCAATATCATCATAATCTAACGTTAGAATTCGGTTAACGGCCTTATTGTAGTAAATGGCCCCAATATTATAATTGGCCTCTTTGTTCATAGAATCCAATTGTAGCACATGTTCAAAAGCAGCTATAGCCAGCGGGTTCTAGTTAGCAAGGGAGTCAGCCTTTTGCTTTTGGACATAGGCGGTACCTATCGCCAGGTGATATCTGAGTTCACTTTCTTCAAGCGAAATTGTGCCATCATTTACTGCACTGTAAGCGGCTAAAAATTTTCCATAATACACATTTGCCTGCTTGAACTGCTGCTTTTCTACCAACCTCATAGCATCATTATAATAGGTAGTAGCTAAAAATTTTAGATTCTGGCGGGTATCTTCACTATACCTTCCCAGCGTATCCATAAGTAGTAGCTTTTTGAAAGCGGAAAGTGAGGTTTTTCTAAGCTCCTCCGCCAGCTTCGTATTTTGTTTGGCTTTGAAAAGGTCTTTATAAATAAAGCCTTTCAAATACCACGTTATATTTTCAGCGGCATAAAGCTCACTGGTGAGGGCTGAATCTATCAATATTTTTGCCTGCTCCAACTCACCGGCCTGATACTTTTTTAAAGAACGATCAAGTATATTTTGAGCTGTGGAAACTGAAAAAGTCGATATAAGCACTATAATCGTTAAAAACCTCATCCGTTTACCACTTTAGCTATTGATACTAATTGAGCACTTACTTTCAGACCTCTCTGATCAAAGGTAGACGGATTCAATTCCATCTTCTGTTTATTATTTTCATAATAGAGATTAATGTGCGCTCCTTTTTTAATGAACCCTTTTTCTTCTGTAACTAATAACGTAGAACTCTTACCTAATTGTTTATAAATCTTGTTAATGTCATCTCCATTATTTTTAACTATAAAAAGTATATGTGTGGGTATTATATCATCAACTTTTTCGAATGTCATGATCTCATAGCTTCGGTCACCCCTGCGCTTGATCTTCGACATTTTCTCTAACTCAGTCTGTATGGCCGGGTAGTCGCCATAGATACCAATGGTAAAACGTCCATTGGCCATCGCTTCCGGCCACTGCACGTACTTGGAAAAATTATAAAGAAAAATAGCTTTAACCTTGGCATTGATATCCGGACCTTCGGTAACAGTAAATGAACCACATAATATCGTTATTGCAAGCAATAGGAGGGGTAAGCAACGATAATATGTTAGCCGTGTTTTCACTAAGAAATTAGCTTTTTAGATAGAATTGGACGGATTAATTCTGTCACTACTGATGAAATATTTGTTGCTCGCCCTGTGAAAGCCGTCCAATCGTGCCATTGCTTATCTGAGACGGACGATAGGTTAAGGTCTTGATATACAAAGTATTCCGTGTCCACTTGGGTATTAACGGAAGCAGTAGTGGCACCCACGGCATTAACCACTTCTACACTTAATATGGCTTCCGTATTACATCCGTCCAACATAAACTGATAGCCATTAAAAAAGGGAACATCACTAATCTGAAAATAACCATAGTTATTAGCATCTACGCAAGCTAGCTCTTCACCATATTCGTTTACCAATACCACGCTATTGATACCTGTTTGCATTGAAGTAAACTGACCACATATGGTTGAGCTTTGCGCATAATACTTGTCGATAGCACTGCTCATGTCCTGATAACGAAAAAGCTCGGCATTCAATTGATTATCCAACACCTCTATTATGCGGTTATTAGAAGCCATTACTTTTATTTCTACTTTTTTATCTTCATAGCCAGAGGGAAGTATGAATGCATAGGCCTTCTCTTTTTCTAGTCCGTTAAAAGCAAAATTTCCCTCGTTGGTGGTTTCGGCCAGTTCTATTATTTCACCTGAGTTACCAGTTAGAGCAATGAACTGGCCATAACGTGCAGAATTACCTAGACCAATAATGCCATTAAAGGCTACGTTGGCTTGAGGTATGGTATAATAGCCATTCGCAAATTCCTTTAGCTCCTTGTATTTAAAAACTTCCTGACGGTTATTGCTGCTAAACCGGGTAGTTATATTTCCATTTTCATCCAAGATGGCAACATCAATATTAAACTCCGTATCTGATTCATCAATCAAGAACGAAAGCTTTTTACCGGCAGGTAATTCTTTAAATGTGAATACACCTTTCTTATCGGTATAGGATACTCCGATTAATTTGCCGTTTTCATCCAGGAGGAGTACTTTTTGATTTCCGATGGTAAGTGTCCCAGCTACTAATGACCCGGAAATGATAGCATCTTGTGAATCTATTGTCCAGCTACCTGCCTCGTAATCTTCAAGCTTCCGGTACTTAAAAAGTTCCTTTGAGGACTTACTACTAAACGATCTTATCACTTGCCCTAGCTCATTTCTAATATCTACATTCACAGTAATAGGCGTATCTCTCGCGCGTAGAACAAAGGCATATTTCTCACCAGCCGGAAGGTTTTTGAATAAAAATTTTCCGCGGTCATCGGTTTGAGAAGTAGCTACTACTCTTCCCTCCTCATCTACCAAAAGTATTTTCTCCTCTTTTAGGGCACTTCCAACTAACTCACCCGAGATAGTCGCTTCAGGAATGTCCAGTCTCCAGACACCGGCAAGATAATTTTCCAAAGGTTTGAAACGAAACAGGTCTGGCTCTTCCTTATTGTTTAACCGGCCAAATATGCTGCCCTTTTGGTTTATCAGCTTCACATCCACCGTTAGTTGCGGGTCGCTTTGCTCCATGATGAAACTGTACTGCCCACCGGCGGGAAGCTGCCTAAACTTAAATTCCCCGCGTGTATCCGAAATAGTTGAACTCACTACTTCACCTCTGGTATCCACTAAAAGTATCTTGCGCCGAGAAATGGGTACTTGTCCACTCAGCAACTTACCTTCTAAGTCGGCATCTTCTTTTAAGATAAATTCGGTTTTGGTGTCATTGAAAGCCAGTGCTTCGTAATTAAATGATTGCCTTAAAACTAGCAATTCACTGTCAAACTGATCAAAGGCCTCTACTTCTACAAAATGAGAGGGTAACTCAGAATATGAGAAGGGAGTAACTAATTTAAAGGTATAGGGTTGATAGCAGCAATGATCAGCTCTGTTTGACGTGAATGTACCTTTTCTGCCTTCATTATTAAGGCTAAAATAGAGGTCATTAAAAGGTGTATTGTAGGGTTTCCCTAAATTAAACACCTTACCTCTTCCTTTACCCCAGTTTACCCGTGTGAGGAAGATATCCATAGCCCCTAAACCCGCATGACCCTTAGAAGAAAAAAATAAGTAGCCCGTTGAGGTATCGAAAAACGGAGTGCGTTCATCTTCAGCGGTGTTTATTCCTGCCCCAAGATTAATAGGCTGCGTGAACTGTCCCCGAACGAATTGGCTCATCCAGAGGTCATAACCTCCAAATCCACCCGGACGGTTGGAAGAATAGAATAAGAAGAGTTCGCCATTAGAGGTTTGTGCCAGCATCGGATCTCTTGAAGAATAGCCCGCAGCATTGATACGCGAGTTCAAGGGAGAAGGATCTTGGACTCCCTTCCCATTATCTTTCACAGCATAAATTGCGTAACGGGCTGTCGGCTCAAGTACGTCATACGCGTCAAAAAAAAGCTGATTGTCAGTAATTCCTCGGAAAGCGCTTGAAAGGGAGTAGCTGGGCAATTTGAGCTGAACCGGTAATTTATTCAGCACACCTCTACTATTTATTCGTATCAATCGATTCATTAGAACCGTATCTAACTCTATCGTTAAATCTGAATTGATATTTATCTTTTTTTTCACTCTCAATTCTTCTTCCCCCTCCCCTAGTAATATATCATTAGCTTCAAATCGCGTAGATCGGATACCGCTATAATTATCCAGTGATTTTACACTTAAACTTTGATCTACTGAGTTTTGAATTTTACCAAATAACGAAAGGTTTTCAAGTTGATATCTGGCTTTGTTCCTAACTGCCATGGATGAAGAAGTATTATTAATTACTTCTTGAAACGCATCACGCGCCTTTTCCGGTTGCTTTTGTATTTTGTACAGATTACCAAGGGCATAATCTATCTCAGGCTCTGAATTGACTGCATTCAATTTTTCGTATAGAGACATAGCTCCGGCGTAGTCATTTAGAAGATGTTTGATCTGGGCTAGGTTAAACTGATCTTGAGTACTATGCTTTGTTTCATTGCCCAGTCTATCGTAATATTCCAGTGCAGCATAATAATGATGTTCTGCATAAAGCTTTTCTGCGATCAGCCGTAATTCCTCCGTGCTTAACTTTTCAGTAACGTCCTTTAACGGCCTAATATGTTGCGCGTTTACTAAAGCAGTTATGCCCATGGCGGTTATCAGAAAAAGCCTTCTCATCTTCTCCTTCTTTTTCCGGAATTAACCCGCGCCCTTTTCTTGTAAGTTCTTTGGATAAGATAGCTAATACTCAACTCATAACCACCGTTTCTTGTTTGATCAGCCACTGAAGAGACCAAGTAATCATAGCTTGCGCCGATCATAAAATTGCTATACTCAATTTGAACCGCACCAATGAGAACATCCAGATTTCTCACCCAGATCCCGAATGAAAAATAGCTGTCATCTTTCATGGCAAATTCCAGAGAAGTTCCGGGATTTAAGGTATGTTCACCCCCTTGATACCAATACAGGAAACTGGGTGCAAGATTTACAGTCTTAGACATGGAAAACCTAGCCGAGCCATGTACTGATAATCTTCTTTGAATCGGATTTTCCTGCCCTAGAAAATCCCGATTAGGCTTACTAAGGTGATAACCAGAAACACCTACATTAAATGAATTCCCATTTCTGAAAAACTTATACCACATAAATCCGGCGCTTAGATCTAACACCGTAGAGTTATCTCCTTGAATCGTCTCACCGGAACTAAGTGTAGGGTCAAAGCCGAGTCCGTTTACCCATTGATTTTGAGTAGTAAGACGTGAAAGATCAATATTGGTATTATCAATGCCAGCTTGCATACCAAAAGCTATAAATTCATTTTTATCCCGCCCTATGGCATTGTGATAAGCAAAAGACATCACAGCTCGGGTATTTGAAATTCCGCGGCCGGCTTGATCGCGAATTATGGTCATACCTACTCCACCATAATCAGGATTTCGATCATTTTCAAGTAATGATAGGTCAGCATATACGGCTGACGTATTGAACTCTTCGAATTCATTAAAATAGCTCTTGTAGTTAGCTCCTACACGTACATAACCGTGTGCGGTACCTGTGAAAGCCGGGTTAACAAGGTAGGAAGCGTTATAAAACTGAGAAAAGAAGGGCTCTTGTGCATTGGCAGATAAACAAATAAGTATTAATATCCATATGGTTATTACTTTCTTCATCTTACCAATTGAACAGATCCTTTTCGGGTGATTTTTTCACCGGTGGGCAATTCTGCGACTACAAAATAGATATAGCTATCCATACTTTGGTCTGACCCGTTGAAGCTACCATTCCAACCGTTATTTTCATTATCCGTCACAAAAAGCTCACGGCCCCGCCGATCATAAACCCTAAACTCTTTTATTACGGCACCTACGGCATTGGCGAGCAAAACATCGTTTACGTTATCCCCATTGGGACTGAAAAGCTCAGGGACAAAAATCTCAAAATTAGTATCCACAAATACGTTTATAGCCGCTTCAGCGGAACAATTGAATTCATTTGTGCCAGTCACAGCGTAAGTGGTAGTTTGTAGAGGAGAAGCCACTGGTGATGGACTATTAGGATTATCAAGGCTTTCTACAGGAGACCATGCGTACTCATTTGCGCCGGTAGCAAATAATTGCACTCTTTGATTGGCAAAGATGGTCGTATCAGCGCTTACCTGAAGTTCAGGGTTTGGATTCACTTTTACATTTACATCAATCTGATCATCGGGGCAGCCCTCGCGCTCGATAGACACCGTGTAAGAGGTGGTTTCCGTAGGTGTTACAATCGGATTAGAGATATTAATGTTATTTACCTCTGTTGATGGGGACCATACGTATCGGTCTCCGCCTATGGCGTTTAGCTGTATGCTCTGCCCGGTACATATTTCTACGTTTGCGCTCTCTACCGCAGGACTCTCATAAATGAAGATAATGAGATCCGTGGAATTAGCATTGCAACTTCCGTTCGTTACCGTCCATCTGAGCACCGTTTCACCTGGGGCTAAACCGGAAATATCAGTACTGGGAGAAGTGGAAGCAGAAATACTGCCCTCACCTGAAATAACCTCCCAAGTTCCATTTCCTACTAATGGTGGCTCCGCAGAAATTTGAACGGTCGTTTCACCTGCACAAAAAATGGTGTTTGATGTGATCAATTCAGCAGCCGAAGGTTCCTCAAAAACAGTAATTATTACATCATCTTCGGAGTCATCACAAATGGCTGCGTTAATAGAATAACGTAATACATTTTCTCCCACCGCCAATCCTGTTACACTGGTGATTGGTGAACTAGAATTATCAAATGTGCCTGCACCACTAACCACAGTCCACGTACCTCCGTTGCCGGATCCAGTGAGCGCAGCACGATCAATTCCACATAATTCCTGATCTTCACCAGCTCCGGCAATATCCGGAGCGGCCTCATTTTCTACCAAAATATCTACCTGATTTACACCACACCGGTTAGCCACTGTCCAACGCGCAATAACATCTTCACCTGGTACCAGCCCTGACAGTTCAATGACATTTTGTGTCGGGTCATCGATAGTAGCTGTACCATTGATGATCGACCACGTTCCTACTCCTATTGATGGACGCATTGCTTCTAAGCTGGTTTGACTAGCAGCACACAACTGCTGATCACCATCAACTATCTGGGCAGCTGATGGCGAAGAACTTAACTCTATCCTTAATTCATCACGCTCCTCAGTACAGACACCATTGCTCACCGTCCACGAAAGAATGACCTCTGAATCTAAGGTCATATTGGAGATTAGTGTGTTGTTATTATCCGGATCTTCAATCTGGCCGTCACCTGACACAATTTCCCATCTGCCTTGACCTGAGGTTATACCTTGCGCTGAGATGACGGTAGAATTTAAGTCACACAATAGTCGATCGGCTTCGGTGATAGCTGGAGACGGAGCCGCAAAAATCTCTACTTGCTGTGAGGCCGGTATACCTACACAAAGTCCATTATCAATTTGCCAATTAAATTCATAGACTCCGGGAGTTAGGCCAGACACGGTGGCATTTGGATCATGAACATTGCTAAAACTAACACCTCCGGAGCTTGTGGTCCAGGTACCTTGTCCTACTAAAGCCGTATTACCGCCCAGGATCACAGAGCTCTCAGCGCATAGCTCCAGATCATCTGATGTGGAAGCTACGGTAGGTAATTCAAAAATCTGAACAGATTGAACGATACCCGTCAAACTGGTACACTGTGCACCATCTCCATCGGTTACCTGTACTGCATAATTACCCGAATCTTCAGCCGTGGAAAGAAGTATGTTTTGGGTGTTAACTGTTAAGATATTACCGTTTTTAAACCAGGTGTAAGTACCTCCATCCGGTGCAGGTTCCGAGGTAAGTGTTATTTGTGTACCGTCAGCGCAAATCTGACTTCCGGTGGGTCCCAGTCCAATAGAAGGAGGTTCCGGGAGAGGTTCAATAGTTACTGATACCGGTACACTTTGGCCGCTGGCACAACTAGCCGCGCTTATTACTTCCACCGTATAATCACCCGAACTATTGCTCTCATTGATCGTTAAGCTAGCATTAGTTTCGCCGAGAATGCTCACTCCATTTCTAAACCATCGGTATAATCCACCGGCAGGAGCAGAAACGGTAGAGGACAATACGATATCATCACCTGCACAACCTGGATTAGAACCGATCACGGTAGGTATGGCGGACCTTTCAGGCAATTCATTAATAAGTACGGCAATAGAATTACTTGGAGAGCTCACACATCCGGGGTCTGAACTATCGGTAGCTCTTACAGTATAATCACCAGACTCTTCAGGCAAGGTCAAAAGAATATCTTCGAACGTTTGACCTGCCACCGGCGTCCCATCTCTAAACCACTGATAGGTATACAGGACGTTATCAAAGTCGTTTATTCTAAGGCGCACTAAACCATCTCTACAATCTACAGTACCTCCAATAGCACTAATAGAAGGAGCAGGGCATGCGAAATTAGAAACTGCATTACTGCTGTGTGAATAGAATAGAAAACTACCAAAAAGACCGACAAAAAGTGTCTTTACTAACGAAGCCATGCTTGAGTACACTGAAAATAAACCAGCCAAAAATTGACAAAAGCACTTGAAGGTATAAAGTTTAATTTAAACCTCAAAGGGTATGACGCTAACAATCAACTAAATATAACTTAAAAGTAACAATAGAAACTCATGGCTCCGGTTAATCAAACGAGTAATTCAGATGTAGTCGTTCCGAGTTTGATTAATAATGATCAGGCTTCCATAGAACGTTATAAGCTAAGCTTAAAAGTCCAAAATAAACTTTTTCTCCTTTAACGAATCGTACACATCCTCGTCAAAACGATAAAGCTTGGCGGCTCTGTAAGAAACATCATTTTGCTTCTCGCCCGTGTCAACCAATAATTTCATCTTCGCTATTTTTCTTCTGAAATTCGGTTTATCCAGAGAGATATTAAGTATAGATTCATATAGTTTTTGGAGTTGGAATAACGTGAATTTTTGAGGAAGCATATTAAACCCAATTGGTTCTTGACGTATTTTCTTCCGAAGCCGATCTAGGGTATAAGATAAGATCTCATTATGGTCATAAGGCAAGGTAGATACTTCTGCCAGACTAAACCACCTGGCATCATCAGCGGTAAATCCAGGTACAAGAGGTGACTTTTCTATGCTCAATAGGGCCTGATAAGCAATAGTCACCACTCTTTTTGTTGGAAAGCGGTTCACGGCACCAAATGCTTTGGTTTGCTCTAGAAAGATATCATGGATTCCGGTAAGCGCTTGTAATATGCGAGAGGCCGCATCGTCTAATGATTCATTTGAGAGCACGAAGCCTCCTGGTAATGCCCATTTACCCTGGCTGATGCCCGCTTTGTGTCGCACCAATAAAATTTTCAGATCTCCCTCAAATCCAAAAATGACACAATCTATAGAGAGGTCATTTAAAGTTATTTCATTCATAGAGCGACAAATATAGTCCTATTGACTATATTTGTTCTATAATAGTCTAAGTGACTATTATAACTACCATTTTCATACCTGACATAATTAAACGCATGAAATCAATTGCTGTAAGAGTAGCCGATAATCAACTAAGCCATTGAAGCCTGTGAGCCACAAATTCTTGGATTTAGAACCAACCATCTTGAAAAAATAAAGAGGTGTATTTACTAGGGTATGATATAGGAAGTTCATCCATTAAATCCGCACTTGTCCATGCGGAAACAGGTGAAAAAGTAGCCGTAAGCCAATATCCTGATAAAGAAATGGATATGCTGGCTGCGCAACCCGGATGGGCAGAGCAGCACCCTGAGACCTGGTGGGAAGCTGTACGAAAAGCGACCGCAAAGCTCCTGAAAGATTCGAAAGCTAAATCTGACGGGATCAAAGCTATCGGTATTTCTTACCAGATGCACGGGCTAGTGTTAGTCAATAGAAATCAGCAAGTGTTGCGCCCGTCTATTATATGGTGCGACAGCCGTGCCGTAGAGATCGGGAAGCATGCTTTTGAAGCGCTGGGCACTAAACAATGCCTGGGACATCTACTTAATTCTCCTAGCAATTTTACGGCCAGTAAGCTGCGCTGGGTAAAAGAAAATGAGCCGGATCTGTACAAAAATATCTATAAGATGATGTTACCTGGAGATTTCATCGCTATGAAAATGACCGATGAGATTACCACTACCGTATCAGGACTATCGGAAGGTATGTTATGGGATTTTCAGGAAGAAAAAGTGGCAAACTTTTTATTAGATCATTACGAAATCGATCCTTTATTGATCCCAAAGGTGGTGGAGACTTTTTCTAATCAAGGGACGCTCACAGAAAAGGCGGCAACATTGCTTGGCTTACCGGCAGGTATACGGGTAGGCTATCGTGCTGGCGATCAGCCCAATAATGCCCTTTCGCTTAATGTCTTTGAGCCCGGAGAGGTAGCTGCCACCGGCGGTACCTCGGGGGTAGTATATGGAGTAGTTGATCGGCCTTTGTTCGATAAAAAAACACGCGTCAATTCGTTCGCTCATGTTACACACACTTCAGCGAATCCTCGCATTGGTGTGCTGCTTTGCATTAATGGCGCAGGAATTCAATACAACTGGATGAGACAAATGCTAGCCGGTGATGGTGTGACGTACTCCGAAATTGAAAAACAAATAGGTTCCATTCCGGTAGGCTCTGAAGGTTTAATGGTCATTCCTTTTGGAAACGGCGCTGAGCGGGTGCTAGAGAATAAAAATCCGGGCTCCGGCATACTCAATCTTGAATTTAACCGGCATGGCAAACCTCATCTATATCGAGCGGCTCTGGAAGGAATCGCCTTTTCTTTTGTTTATGGTATGGAGATAATGAAGGAAATGGGCTTGAGTGTAGATAAGATAAGAGTAGGAAACGATAACCTATTTCAATCTAACGCCTTTACTCAAACCATCTCAAATACACTTGGCTGTGAGATTGAAATGATCGATACAACCGGAGCAGTAGGTGCCGCCAAAGCAGCCGGAGTTGGCGCAGGGGTTTATTCCTCCCTAAATGACGCCTTCAGAGAAAATAGCATCATTAAAACCTACATGGCAGGAGGAGATCAAAGTGCATATAAAGCTACTTATCAGGGATGGAAATCAGCTTTAGATAGAATGATTAATAAATAAGAAAATCAGAATCACCATAATTTAAATTAAAAAATGAGTGTAATAACCGGAGATAAAGAGTATTTCCAGGGAATAGGAAAAATACTTTTTGAGGGGAAGCAATCAGATAACCCGATGGCTTTCCGATTTTACGATGAAAATCAAGTGGTAGGCAGTAGGCCCATGAAAGATCACTTACGGTTTGCGGTGGCTTACTGGCATACGTTCTGCGGTACAGGTGGAGACCCGTTTGGTCCGGGCACGAAGGTTTTTCCCTGGGATCAGGCATCTAATACACTTGATCGGGCCAAAGAGAAAATGGATGCCGCATTCGAGTTTATAACCAAATTAGGTGTGCCCTATTATTGTTTTCACGATTTCGATTTGATTGATGAGGGAAGTTCATTGAAAGAGTCTGGTGAAAGGCTAAACCAGATCACTGATTACGCCAAAGAAAAGCAAGCCGCTTCCGGTGTGAAATTACTTTGGGGAACATCCAACTGCTTTTCTAATCCAAGATTCATGAATGGCGCAGCTACTAACCCTGATTTTCAAGTAGTAGCTTATGCGGCAGCTCAAGTGAAAAATGCATTAGATGCGACTATTAAACTGAACGGCGAAAATTATGTGTTTTGGGGAGGACGAGAGGGCTATATGTCATTGCTAAATACCAATATGAAGCGAGAGCAGGAGCATTTCGCCGGGTTTCTACATGCCGCAAAAGATTATGCCCGAAGTCAGGGCTTTAAGGGTACATTTTTTATTGAACCAAAACCTATGGAACCCACGAAGCATCAGTACGATTTTGATGCTGCTACTGTGATTGCATTTATGCGTGAATACGATCTTATGGATGACTTTAAACTGAATATCGAGGTAAACCACGCCACATTAGCACAACACACCTTTGCCCACGAGCTACAGGTATCCGCCGATGCAGGATTGCTTGGAAGTATTGATGCTAATCGTGGTGATTATCAGAACGGATGGGATACCGATCAATTTCCGGTAGATATCTATGAGTTGACTGAGGCAATGCTGGTTATCCTACAAGCGGGTGGAGTAACTAATGGCGGGATCAACTTTGATGCTAAGACCCGAAGAAATTCCACCGACCTGGAGGATATCTTCTATGCACACATTGGCGGGATGGATCTCTTTGCGCGAGCGCTACTTACGGCACATGACATCTTAGAAAATTCAGCCTATAGAAAAATGGTCTCTGACCGCTATGCTTCTTTTGATTCAGGAATGGGAAAAGAGTTTGAAGACGGAAAGTTGGGTCTTACTGACCTAGCGGCCATGGCTAAAAATCAAGGCGAACCTGCCTTGCAAAGTGGCAAGCAGGAGCTTTTTGAAAATCTGATCAATCGCCATATTTAATCATCTATCTATGCTTTGGGTTTAACCTCCTTAAAAGCGTAAAAACAAGAGAGCTTTGGAACAACAACGTACAGAAAATAACTTTTTAATCATCTTAATCACTGTGGTTGCAGCCTTAGGAGGCTTTCTCTTCGGTTTTGACAGCGGTGTGATCAACGGTACAGTAAAAGGCCTGGAAGCCGCCTTTAATGCTAAGGACGTAGGTAGTGGCTTCAATGTAGCTTCAATGCTCTTAGGTTGTGCGGTAGGCGCATTTTTTGCCGGAAGACTGGCAGATCAATACGGGAGAAGGACTATGCTCATGATTTCAGCCGCCTTCTTTCTGTTATCGGCCTGGGGCTCCGGAATAGCTACTTCCTCACCAGAGTTCATCGTATATCGGATATTGGGAGGTTTGGCGGTTGGGGCCGCCTCCGTGATGGCACCCGCTTACATTAGCGAAATAGCGCCGGCCAGATACCGAGGAGCTTTAGCTACGGTTCAACAGATTGCCATTATCTTCGGTTTATTCCTATCGTTTTTGAGCAATTATACACTTGCTAATATCTCAGGTTCGGCAGAAAATACCTTTTGGCTTGGCTTTGAAACCTGGCGTTGGATGTTTTGGATGGAACTAATCCCTGCTTCTATTTTTATGATCTCACTCTTTTTCATACCCATGAGCCCACGGTTTTTGGTAGTGAAAAATAAGATGAAGAAAGCGGGTGACGTACTTAAGAAACTTTATGGAAAAACCGGCGAAAGCAAACTTCAAGAGATACAATCCTCCCTGGCCAGTGATCATGACACTCCAAAGTTTTCTGACCTTTTAGATTCATCCAAAAGAAGGTTAAGACCTATTGTTTGGGTAGGTATTGGGTTAGCTGCCCTGCAGCAATTCGTGGGTATTAACGTAGTGTTTTACTACGGGGCTGTACTTTGGCAGGCCGTTGGTTTTGGGGAGAGTGATGCGTTGCTCATTAATGTGGTTTCTGGTGGATTGAGCATTGCCGCTGTGATCGCCGCATTAGTATTAGTAGATCGGCTTGGAAGAAAACCACTACTGACCATCGGGTCAGTTGGAATGAGTGTAACCTTGGCACTAGTGGTAGTAGCTTTTGCGACAGGATCGCTAAATGATAGCGGCACTTTGGAGCTGAGTGACAGCATGGGTGTACTGGCATTAATTGCAGCCAATCTTTACGTTATATTCTTTAACTTTTCCTGGGGGCCGGTTATGTGGGTAATGCTTGGTGAGATGTTTCCCAACCAATTACGTGGTTCCGGACTGGCCGTATCGGGGCTTTCACAGTGGGGTTCTAACTTTTTGATCACACTTACTTTTCCAATCATTCTGGGGTCATTAGGTCTTTCTTTTGCATACGGTATTTATACGTTTTGCGCTGTACTTTCCATCTTTTTTGTAGTGAAGTATGTACAAGAAACTAAAGGAAAAGAGCTAGAGCAAATGGAAGGATAGACTTTAAATAACAGATGAGCATTAATCGGATCAGGCTAAATATTACCACCTAAAACTTAAGAAAATTCCGTAGTTCTAGCTCTAACATTGACCAGCCTGTCTTATGGGACCAATAAAATTTCAAGTAAATCCTATTTTAACCTGAGTTCGATATAATTTCTGGTCGTCATACCAGAAAATCAGCTTAGTTTTCAGAAGAGATGGTTTTATCATGTATCTCATAATATTGGTCCGGAGGGATTGCGGATATTTTTCTTCCTTTTAAATAAAAGATTAGAAGAAAAATTCCGCAATGACGCTGTAGGTCGGATTTTATGTCGAACTCACGTTATTTGAATTAAACTGACTACTGAGGATCTCTTTGATTTCACGATGAACTGAGTCAATCTCTTGAAATTCGAGAGATTGAACTGTAAGGAAACTCTATGAAATTTCTTGCGTAATCACCCGGATCACTGACTGGCCTTTAAAGTGCGCACGAGAGGAGTCGAACCTCCACGACCAAAAACGGTCACCAGGCCCTCAACCTGGCGCGTCTACCAATTCCGCCACGTGCGCATCCTTGGATTTAAAAATCAAAAGTCAAAACTAATAAGCTTTTAGATGTGAACCAATACTTCTATAAGCCTGCTATGCTTTTTTCCATACCGAATCGACAAAATAATTTCGCCCATCATAAAAGTTGTCTACTACCGAAAAACCAGATGTTTTAGCCAGTACTTCGATATCATTCAGACTATACTTTTGAGATACCTCAGTATGGATAGCTTCCCAGGCCTCAAAATGAATAGCAGCATCCATTATTTCCACCGTTTGCCTTACGGTGCTTACCAGAAAGCTCTTAGTGGTTCCGGTGAGAGGGTTATAGATAGGGTAATGAATAAATTTTGAAGTGTTAAAATTAGCATCTAGCTCATCATTGATTCTATTTAATAGATTAACATTAAAAGCAGCAGTTATTCCTTTGCTATCGTTATAGGCGTTGAGGATTACAGAGGGCTCCTTTTTTAAATCGAAACCGATTAAGAGCAAGTCATTTGGCTTTAAACGAGCATATAGCTCAGAAAGAAATTCTACTGCGCTGGCATTTTGAAAGTTGCCAATGTTAGAGCCCAAAAAAAGAACCACACTTCTGGTATTGTTATCGTGCTCTATCTTTTCTATCGCCTGAAAATAGTCATCTTGAATCGGGTTTACAGTTAGGTTCGGAAGCTCGTTTTTCAGCGTTGATTCCAGCTGCTGCAGAACATTACCGGAAATATCAATGGGTAGATATTCAAAGCTGATATTGGACTCTAGAAAATAGTTCAACAGCACTTTAGTTTTATGCCCATCCCCTGCCCCAAATTCTATTAGGTCAAATTTCTCAGCACCACTAAGAAAGGTATCTCTTAGCGCTGTTTTATTGGTTTCAAATACTTCATACTCAGCACGCGTGAGGTAGTATTCTTCCAGGTTCATTATTTCCTGAAATAAAGCATCTCCTTTTTTATCATAAAAATACTTAGAAGGTAGCGTTTTGGGGTGGGCGTTTAAGCCGTCCAAAACGTCTTCAGCGAATTGTTGATTCATTAACTAAATTGATTTTTTAAAGATCTGAAGCTAAACGAATGCCCGAGAACATCCATCGTAAATGAGGGTGGAAAAAATTTCTATAGGTATCGCGGATGTGTGTTTTAGAAGTAGCACAAGAACCACCTCTTAACACCATTTGATTGATCATGAATTTACCGTTATACTCTCCTACAGCACCGGAAGGAGCCGCGTAAAAAGGATACGGGCGGTATGCACTGGATGTCCATTCCCAAACATCGCCAAACAGCTGATTATTAGTAGTCTGAGCCACTTTAGGACCATAATTCGCTAATTCTGAAAAATTTGAGTCTGAATCGATATTTCCAAACTGCTGACACGCCACCTCCCACTCTTGTTCTGTAAGTAGTCTTTTCTTTTTCCATTTGGCATAGGCATCCGCTTCAAAAAAGCTAACATGCATTACCGGTTCGGCAAGATTCACCGTTTGTAGTCCTCCTCTTAATGAATAGACAAACCATTGGTCATTATCAAAATACCAATGAAAAGGTGCTTTAATATGATTGGATTTGACCCACTCCCACCCTTCGGAAAGCCAGTGTCTGAAATCAGAATATCCACCGTCAAGCATAAACTCCAAATACTCTCCGTTAGTAACTAAGCGATCTTCAAAAGAAAATCCATGCAGAAAGGTTTTGTGAACACCAAGTTCATTATCAAAATGAAAACCACTTCTATCAAATCCTATAGTATACAATCCTTCTTCTACTTCTAAAGTGTTGACATTTCGGATTTCCCCAGAGATCACATCATTTTGAGGCAAGTATTCCGGAAAAAGCGGATTATTACCTAAAATGTACTTTATATCATAGTACAGTAGTTCCTGATGCTGCTGCTCATGTTGAATTCCCAGTTCGAGCAGGTCATTGTATTCCGAAGCAATTCCTGAATCGAAAAGTTTCTCCATGGCACTATCTACATAATACCGATAGTCTTGAATTTCTTGTACGGACGGGCGAGTCATATTTCCACGATCCGTTCGAATGACTCGCGAACCCACTGTTTCATAATAGCTATTAAATAGAAACCCGTAGTTCTTATTGAAAATTTTATAATTGGGTAAATACGGAACTAAAAGAAAGGTTTCAAAAAACCAGGTAGTGTGTCCTAAGTGCCATTTGGGTGGACTTACATCTACCACAGGCTGCACTACTTGATCTTCAGGAGATAGGGGCGCACAGAGTGCCAATGAATTATTTCGAAGGTGTATAAAGCGTTCTTTCTGAGATATTTCCTCGAGTACCATATATTACATTAGTTACTCGTTAAAGATACCATTTTATGTATCCGGAGAAAGACTTAAATTTTAAAAACTAATAGAAATTACTACAATTAAGCTTGTTCTGCTGCTCGGAAAGCAAAATAATAAAACAAGCCAAAAAACAGCACTATAGACACTAAGCATAGGTAGTATGTCATCTCCTTCGCATTTTCGTGAAAAGTAAAAGTAACTCTAAGTCGATTCACAATTCAGTTGTTAAAGAGGACTACCCCACGGCTGTAAGATTTGTACGTAAAACGTAAGATTTGAGGGGGTAATCCATTGCCTTTCTGAGTAGAATGCTACCGACTGTATAAATTGCAGATCCCGCAGGTTACATTTAAACTATTTTCGCTGTTTGAATCGTTAAGAATAACCTCAGATCAAAATAAGTATGAGTAGAATAGTAGTTCGTGGAGTAATAGTTATTGCAATATGTACCACAGGTTTTGGCAAACTGCTAGGGCAAACTATTGAGGAGGACAGTAGCAACCTTCCGGTAAAAGAGTGGCTAGTTCTGGATCCACAAAAAGACAAAATGCAAGGTGTAAGCGCTAATAAAGCTTACGCCACTTTGCTTAAAGGCAAACCTTCCAGAAAGGTAACGGTAGCTGTTATTGACTCAGGCGTAGATATAGATCACGAAGATCTTAAAGGTAAGATTTGGATCAACGAGGATGAAATAGAAGGTAACGGCGTAGATGATGATAACAATGGTTACGTAGATGACCGATACGGATGGAATTTTATTGGTGGAAAAGAAGGCAATGTAGAGCAGGACACCTACGAGCTAACAAGAATCTACAAGGATCTAAAAGCCAAATACAAAGGCGTAGAAGAAAAAAAGGTTAAGAAAAAAAATAAGGAAGAGTATAAATACTGGTTAAAAGTTAAAAAAGAATTCGAACCCGTTCGGGAGAAGGCTCAGCAGCAGTACCAGTTTTATTCTAATCTTGAGAAAAATGTTTTACGCTATCACAACCTCTTAAAGGCGTACCTGGATGTAGAGAAAATAACGATGGAACAACTCAGGAACATCAATACTGCTGATTCCACTGTACTAGCCGCACAAGGCTTGATTGGGCTAATTTTACAGAATATGGGGTCTGATGTTGACTTCGAAAAGTTCGCAGAAGAATTGAAGGGTGGCGTTGAGTATTTTGGTAATCAGGTAAACTATGCCTACAATACTGATTTTGACCCTCGTAAATTCGTAAATGATGATTATGATAACCTCTACGAAAAAGGATATGGAAACAATGATGTTAAGGGTCATGATCCCAGCCATGGTACACACGTAGCCGGAATTATTGCTGCTAATCGTGAAAATGGCATCGGAATAGACGGCATTGCAGGTAGTGCGGAAATCATGGTGATACGAGCAGTACCTGACGGTGACGAACGAGACAAAGATATAGCTAATGCTATTATTTATGCTGTGGACAACGGTGCCCAAATAATCAATATGAGTTTCGGAAAATCATACTCTCCGCAAAAGGAAGCGGTAGATAAAGCGGTAAAATACGCTGAGAAGAAGGGGGTATTGCTGGTACATGCTGCCGGTAACAGTTCCAAAAACATAGATAAAGGCCGGAATTTTCCCACCAAAAGGTATTCTAAAAGCTCAACTGCAAGTAACTGGCTGGAAATTGGTGCCTCCTCCTGGGGAGATGACGAAAACTTTGTGGGTTCGTTCAGTAATTTTGGTAAGGAAACAGTAGATGTCTTTGCTCCTGGGGTTCAAATTTATTCCACTACTCCGGATAATACGTATAAAACTTATGATGGAACAAGCATGGCGGCCCCTGCTACTAGCGGCGTAGCCGCACTTTTAATGTCTTATTTCCCGGATTTATCTGCTTCGCAGGTAAAAGATATCATTCTAAAATCTTCCCGAAGATTTGACAATCTAAAAGTTTTCAAACCCGGCAAAGAAGATGAGAAAATAGATTTCAGTGAGTTATCGATTACCGGTGGTATCATTAACGCTTACGAAGCGGTCAAATTAGCCCAGGAAATGAGCGTATCACGTGCGAACTAACGGCAACCAAAAGTATATCTACACCCTAATTGATTGAGGATGGAAATATTAAGGCACGCGCACTCAGGGCTTAGATGGCTAGTACTCCTTGCCGTATTATTTGCTATTGTCAATGCTTTAGGCAAAATGAATGGCTCCAAACTGTTTAGTAAGAAGGATAAGAAACTAGGTCTTTTCGCTATGATTTTCACACATATCCAGTTCGTAACTGGCCTCGTCCTTTATTTTACAAGCGCGAAAGTGGTATTTTCCAGTGAAGCCATGCAGTATAGCTTATTAAGATTCTTCCTGATTGAACATATGAGTTTGATGCTACTGGCAGTAACCTTGATTACTATAGGTTACAGCAGAGCCAAGCGGGCTACCTCAGACGCCAAAAGGTTCAAGCTTACCTTTATCTTTTTTACCATCGGTCTGATATTCATGCTGGTAGGAATTCCATGGCCTTTCCAGAATTACGGTGCAGGTTGGTTTTAACTTCATCAAGCTTCTTCCGTTTTCTCTATGATCTCATGAACGATAGTATCCAATTGATGGGCTACACGCTCTATGTGTTCCATGATTTCCACATCTCCGGGAGAGTTTTTTAGCAGGTTCATCAAACCAAGTACCTGAGCTATGGGAGAGCGCATTTCATGAGATTGTTGATGGGCAATGGCTCGGAGTTGTTCATTAGATTTCTCTAGGCCACACTCATATTGTTTCAATTCATCAATATCCATGGAATTAAAAACAACACCTATAATGCTTCCGTCTTTTGCCAATGCTGGAGAGAATTCTATTCTAAACCATCTTTTTTGACCTTTCGGAAAAGTGATAGGAATTTCAACGCGTACCACCTTACCAGCTAGCGCCTTTTTAAAGTCGCTGACAAATTGATCTACCGTATTTGGCATCGTGAATTCCAGAATACTTAACCCTTGTTTAAGGTCAATACCATATAATTCAATAGTATTTTGCTTAGCTGTTTCATTGAAGGATAAGATGCTGTAGTCAGGAGCTATTAAAATATGCGCTTCAGAAGTGCTGTTTAAAATAGCTGACAGTTTATTTCGCGACTCTACGAGTTCGGCTCTTTCTATTTTACGTTCTGTAATATCTTTAAAGAAGACAATTAGGCCATCATCAGTCGGGTACGCAGCAACCCAATGCCATTTATGCAGATCGGAGCGATAATCCTCAAATTTTTCTGCTACTCCTTCCTTTTTAGCTCTTCTATACAGCCGAGGGTATTTGTAGTTTTTATCATTAGGGAATACCTCCCATATAGATTTACCAATAAGCTGCTGCCTTGACATATTTACCGTATCTAGAAAACTCTTATTGACCAAGGTGAAGCACCAATTATTATCAAGTGAATAAAATCCATCGGTAACACTATCTATGATCTGATTGATCTTTCTGCCAAATTCCCAGGCCTTTTTAGAATAGGCAATACGCTGGGATATATCAAAACCGATACATAAGATCTCCCGCTTGGACTCATCTGCCATAAACTCCCAGGAGGTATGTACTATTTCACCTGTAGCAGCGGGTTTTCTTATTATAATTTCAAAGGCTTTACCGGGGTGCCGCTTGGCTTTCTCAAACAGTTCGACCACGTTACCCCAATCTTCACTGACGATGGTATCTTTAATTTTAAGTGACCCATCATTCAGTCCATGGCTCTTAAAACGATCTAAAAAGAATTGATTCGCAAAGAGGTATTCACCGTCATACGATACCCCCATGTAATAGACTAATTTTGAATGTTCTATAATTTGGGGTACCCTAGGCATATGGTGTAATTTAAGGGTTTACTTTGAAATAAACCATGATAAAAAATAGTTACTCGTGAATAAAATTCAGCCAGATAGGCTACTCAAAGGCTTGGGCATAGCTATGATACTCAGCATGAATTATTTCAGCTACGCACAGGTGGAACACAACTTCACTATGGGGCCCAATAACTCTACCTGTGATAGCTTAAACGTGGACCAAACCAAAGATATCATCGAGCTCGTTAGGAATACGAAATTCCGATTTACAGAGACCCTAAAGGTATCTAAGTATAAGGTTCCCAATCAACTATGGTATTATTCCTGTGATAGTAAGATCGGCTATGTGATAGCAAAAGAAAAGGAAGGTATAGAACTCATTTTCAAAGCAGTGAAAAAAGAAGATTGGAAAGCTCTCAGTGACGCTAAAGATCCCGTTAGTAGCTATGCCTGGCTCAAGGAAAAATATACAACTGATTAAAATCCCGTAAGAAGTATTTTTCCCTTGTTTCTATTATTCTCCATAAAATCATGTGCTTCAGCCACGTGCTCGATATTAAAAACCTTATCGATCACCGGTTTTATCTGACCACTGTTGAATTTGGGCAAAAACTTAGGTATAAATGATCGGACAAGTTCAGATTTGTATTCCAGGCTTCTGGAACGGAGTGTAGATCCGAACAAAGAAATTCTCTTCGTTAAAATTTTAGCCAGGTTTAACTCCGGTACTTTTACTCCGCCCATACCGGCTATAAGCACCCACCGACAGTCCATGGCAGCAGCAGCCAGGTTTTTTTCAAAATACGCGGCTCCAACTGGGTCCACTATAACGTCTGCACCATGATTATTCGTCACTTCCTTAATAACCTCTTCAAACTGGGAAGTACGCGTATTGATCACCACATTAGCACCCAAAGCTTTACAGATCTCGGCCTTTTGATCCGATCGTACCGAAGCAATACACCTTGCTCCTGTGGCGTGGCATAATTGGATAGCAGCCGTGCCCACTCCACTTGCCCCGGCATGGATCAGTACCCATTCATACGGTTTAAGTTGTGCTATTTCAAAGAGTACCTGGTAAGCAGTAATAAAAACCTCCGGAATTCCCGCAGCATCGATGAGATCGATGTTCTCCGGAACTGGCATCACCAGGTTTTCATTGACCACTACATATTGTGAATACCCACCGCCCGATAGCAGCGCCATAACACGATCACCTTTTTTAAACCGTGTACAATTCTTGTCAGCAGCGTCTACCACCCCAGAAACCTCCAGACCTGTGATGGGAGATGCATCCTGGGGTGGCGGGTACTTCCCTGCGCGTTGTAAAATATCAGCCCTGTTCACACCAGCTGCTTGAACTTTAATACGTAATCCATGTTTAAACATTAAAGGCGAGGGACATTCTCCTAAGTAGAGTTGCTCGCTGCCTCCTGAGGCGTGTGTAAGAATAGCTTTCATAGATTTCGAATCTAACGTGTATCGAACTTAAGACATTAAAACGACTTCGTTAGGAAAGCCTAAGCGATGTTCTGAAAATTAGAAAATAGCATTGATCATTATGTCCAAAATTTTAGCCTTAAGGCCGTTAGGTTTTCCCTGGGAAACGCAAGATCCCTTTTTATTTTGCGCCTACCATCGTGATGAATATCCTGCAGGCAATACCACTATGGGCGTTGACCCCGAGCATCTTAGTGGTCGAAATATTGGTCAAGATTTTACGATTAAAGACGGCTGGCGTATGTACCATGGAAGTAACATTCCCGGATTTCCCTATCATCCACACCGCGGGTTTGAAACTATCACTATTAACAAGGAAGGGGCCGTTGATCATTCAGATTCATTAGGAGCTGCTGGGCGTTTCATGGCTGGTGATGTGCAATGGATGACAGCGGGTAAGGGTATTCAGCATTCTGAGATGTTTCCCCTGCTCAACGAGGACAAAGGCAATCCTTTAAAGATTTTCCAGATCTGGCTGAACCTACCTAAGGTAAGTAAGTTTGTGGAACCGCATTTTAAAATGTTATGGAAGGAAGATATTCCTGTGGTTGAGATCGAGGATGATAATGGCAATACCACCATTGTAGATGTAATAGCCGGTAAATTCGGTGATACACAGGCGCTTGATCCAACGCCCGACTCCTGGGCTGCGAATCCAAATAATGCGGTAGGCGTATTCACGGTGAAAATGGAGTCCAAGGCAGTATGGACCTTGCCGGCAACTCTACCCGAGGCCTCCCGCACCATTTTCTTTTATAAGGGTAGTACCCTGGAAATCGATAATCGAGAGATAGCTGTTGATCAGCTTGCTTATTTAGCTCCCGATCAGGACATAGAGATCAAAAATGGAACGGCAGAAGGTTTCTTGTTGATTCTCGAAGGCAAACCCATCAATGAGCCCGTAGCTAAATACGGCCCTTTTGTAATGAACACCCAGGAGGAGATCCAGCAAGCCTTCAGTGAATACCAACGTACCGAATTTGGTGGCTGGCCCTGGGATGAACGAGAAGTAGTGCACCCTCGGGATAAAGGAAGGTTTGCCTTGCATGATGATGGTAGGGAAGAGATTAGATAGGTATAAGGAGATTCCTTGCTCGCTACGCTCCAAGGAATGACGAAAGGGTAATGTCATTCCTGCGTAGGCAGGAATCTAAAAGATAGGAAAACAATTCCCGCACTTGATGCGGGGTCTCGAGATCACTTGGCATACTCAATATACCTTTCGTTTTCGGGGTCCCGGGTCAAGCCCGGGAACAGATTAGAAAATCTGTTCCATCGCTTTGTGAAACTCCTCAAACTGACCCAGGTTATTATGACCTCCCTCTGGAATCGTGACAAACTCCTTCTTGGATTGAACGGCCTTAAAAAGCTTTTGACCACTTTCATAGGGCACTACACTATCTTCAGTCCCGTGAATTATAGTAACCGGGCACCTTACGTCTCCTATAAAATCTGAAGTAGGGAATTTGAATTTGAG
>JBCCSU010000025.1:0-30554 GCA_039199635.1 Bacteroidota bacterium
CAAGAAATCGGCTTACAAACCGGAGACAAAATTGTTAAAATTAATGGTCAGGAGTTCGATGATTTTCAGAAGGTATTTGAAGGCAAGGTCTTTTTAGCTGATGACGCTTTTTACACGGTAGAACGAAATGGTAAGTTGATCGACATTGCCATACCCAGTAATTTTATTGATAACCTCAATGATGAAGAGGCTATGTCCAAATTCATTTTTCCTCGTTATGAATCTAAAATAGGAGAGATAGGTGAAAATACGTTGGCAGAGCGTATCGGGCTGCAGAAAGGCGACTATATCGTAGAAATTTCAGGAACTCCGGTACGGTATCAGGATGAAGTCCAAGCCAAATTAAAAAATTATGATAGTGACTCTATTCAGTTGAAAATACAGCGCGGTGACGATCTATTGGTTTTTAACGAAGATTTCAAACAGGATACCCTCTTGGGCTATTGGCCACAAAGTGTAGAAATGAGCCAGATTAATTATGACTTAGGAACATCTATCTCCAAGGGAACCAGTAGGGCTTTTGGCATCGTATTCTTACAGATCAAAGCCTTTGGCAAAATGTTTAGAGGAGAATTATCATTCACCAAAAATCTGGCAGGGCCAATTGGTATTGCCAAAGCCTACGGTGGAAACTGGGACTGGCAGCGGTTTTGGAGAATGACGGGTCTCTTGTCTATGATATTGGCCTTCATGAATCTTTTGCCTATACCAGCGCTTGATGGGGGCCATGTAGCTTTTCTTTCTTATGAAATAGTTTCCGGAAGAAAACCCTCTGATGGTTTCTTAGAAGCGGCTCAAAAAATAGGCATGGCCTTTTTGTTGCTATTGATGGTATTCATTTTCGGAAACGATATTTTTAAAGTGTTTTTCCAGTAGGATATTACATTGAGTGCAAACTAAATTGATTGGTGTTTGAGTTAATACTCTTACCTCCTATTGTAGGAATTGTATCTGTCTAAGCTAAGTTTGGTGAGTTCCTTTATGGCAGCGCAATCAATAACTTAACGTGAGTTAGATATAAAATCCGACCTACAACGTCATTGCGGAATTTTTCTTCTAATCTTTTATTTAAAGGAAGTAAAATATCCGCAATCCCCCGGGCCAGTATTATGAGATACATGATAAAATCATCTCTTCTGAAAACTAGAGCTGATTTTCTGGTATGAACGCCAGAAATTATATCGAACTCAAGTTTAATTTTCTGATTGAGCAGCAGAAATGTTAGTATCAACTAATATTTCCTTATTCACGGACGGATTACTGCATTTTTTTAACTATCGTAGATAACTGCAGTTCTATCCTGCGTATTTCTCTTAAAATGGCATTTCTCTCCATTTGCATCCATTGCCAAATTTTAAGCGACATCGTAAGTCCGAAAAATAATAAACCAATAGCTAACCACCGTATCATTTCAGCAATCACCTCGGTGTGGAAAAATTGAAATGTACAATAGATAAAGACTGCGAAAAAGGTAAATGTTAAAATGGCCAGAAGGATCTTGAGCCACTTGTCTTTTCCTGTATATACGTCCAAAGCCATTTCCATCATAGATTGCTCGCCCAATTGGTTATAAAAGTCCGCCTCTTCTCTGCTCAGCGTCTCGTAGATGATCTTGTCGATTTCTTCGTTTGATTTATTCATGATATACGTCTTTAAATTTCTTTTTTAAATGTTCTCGCGCATAAAATATCCTGGACTTGACTGTACCTGTAGGAACACCGAGTATTTCGGCTATCTCATATATAGTATTGCCTTCCAAATAGAACAAAGACAAAATTATTCGGTCTTTATCTTTTAACTTTTTGAATGCTGCGGCCACCTGTGAATTTTCATCCTCAGCTTCAGATTCATAATACCCATCAACTGTAGAATCTTCTAAGGCTAAAGAAGGCTTCTGCTTCCTTATCCAGTCAATCGATTTGTTATGTACTATTCTAAATGCCCATGATTTAAACTTTTTCGGATCTTTTAATTTTCTTAAACTCTTAATAATTATGATCCAGCAGTCTTGAACCACATCTTGAGCTACTTCTAAATTTTTAGTCAATTTGTAAGAAAAACTGATCAGTCTTTTATGCCAGCGCTTGATGAGTAATTCCTGTGCTTTTCGATCACCTTCTCGAATTCTGGTGATTAGAATGGCATCAAAGACAAGATTGTGGTTCATATCAAAGTTGCTTTCAGGGGAAGGACGGGAGCAACTTGATGAGGTTCAAAAAAAAATTACTTTTTGTACAGCTCAAACTCTACCCTACGATTCAGGCGTTTGTCTTCTTCTGTTTTTTCATCCACTATTGGATTACTGCTGCCGTAACCTTTGGCATCTACCCTGATGGCTTCAATATTTCCAAAGTACACAAGGTATTCTTTAATAATATCCGCTCTTTCTTGAGAAAGACGTAAGTTAAAATCCTCTCGGCCATCAGAATCCGTATGACCGGAAATGCGCAGTTTAAAGTCGGGATTGTCCAACAGGAAATCAGCCAACCGGTCTAAGTCACCATACATGGGTGTGGTAAGGTCTGCCTTACCTTCTTCAAATTCCAGCGACTCAAATTTTAATTTACTGGAGATGGGTTCGGTGAATTTATCGAGTGTCATGTCACCGTCCAGATAGAACAGCTCTTCTATCCTAAAAAAATCTTCTCCTTGAATAATCAAGAGATAATTGTTGTTATTGATTAGATCAAACTGAAAGGTGCCGTCTGGCCTCAAAAATTTCGGAGCTACTTCTATTCCATTATCAAGGTCTATGATAGAGACGATTCCCTTAAATGGTTCTCCGGTCTCTTCATTCACCAGTGACCCGGTAAGGCTCGTATTTGCGCCGGGCTGGGCTTCCATGGGAAGTGGGAATGAGTAAAGATCCATATTCCTTAAATCTTCTTCAGCCGAGCGTGCATAGAAAAGATCCTCTGATCTTGAATCTATGGTAAAGTAGTACTCGCTGCCCGGTCCGTTAACTAACGGACCAATATTTTTGGGTTCGCCCCAGTTTTTATTGTCGTGATACGACTTATAAATGTCGAATTCTCCAAAATTTAAATTTTGTCCACTTGAGCTAAAATAAAGTACCTCAAAAACATGATGATAAAAGGGGCTGACTTCTGACATTCGTGTGTTGATGATCGGCCCCAGGTTTTTGGCCTTAGTCCAGCCGCCGGTGGTTTTAGTAGAGTAATAAATATCGGATAAACCGAAACCACCAATCCGGTCTGAGGCAAAATATAAAGTATCTTCTGTATGTGATAAACTAGGGTGAGAATCCCAACCTGTGCTATTGATGCTGCTTCCCAGGTTTTTAACATTGCCCCAGGTACTATCGGATTTTATCTGAGCCGAGAAAATGTCACAATCACCATACGAATCTGGCGATCCGCAACGCGCGAAATACATCGTTTTACCATCTCTGCTCAAACATGCTGAGCCTTCATTGTAAATACTATTGATTCCCTCAAATTCTCTGGCGGCATTCCAGTAGCCATCTTTAAAACTTGAAAAAAACAGATCTTCGTCTTTTACCGGGTCAATTCCTCGGCTATGGCTTTTTCTTTTAGAAGTAAAAAGTAATACGTCATCTTGATCGCTCAGCGTAGGTGCGTAGTCCGCTAAATCGGAATTTATGGTGCTCCCCATATTGGTTAAAACACTTCTAGGTGGCCTTAAGGTATCCACTTCCTTTCTAAAGTCCACTAGTTCATAGTAGTAGTCCAGAGGCACAAAATAGTTTTGATCATTTTCGGTCAGCTTGTCATAATAGAGCTCAATACTTCTGATATCAATATCTTCACGATGATGCTTGAGTACCAGTTTATATAAAAGCTTGGCTTCATCTAGTTTCCCAAAGGTTTCTGTCAATTTTGCTAGTTTCCATAACCAATAGGTGTCACGATAAAAATTAATGATCCCGAAGTTTTTCACGTAGGTTCTTAGCATTGGATAAAGCTCTTCCCATTTCTGTTGCTTATCCAGTGTTTTTATGGTTTTGAGCTTCTTTGAATTGATGTAGTAGGGTACTCTATTTACATTTGGGAATATAAATAGATCGGATTCACTGTAGGCGTTAAGTGTATCCTGGAGCGTAATGGTACCTGCTGATTTTCTGCTTTTTCTCTTCTTCTGAGCCACTGCTGAATTCAAACAGAAAACTGCTGTAAAACAGCATAGCGCAATATATTTATACAAAATGTTCAAGGTGCTAGCCCACAAGTAAATGGATAAAGATCTTACAAAATTGTATTTTTATCAAGGTAGCTAAAAAAAGTGTTTTTGGCATAGCGATTGACACTTAGTGTGAAAGCAATGAATCACCACGTAGGTGTTTGTTACAATGTCAATTTGACATGTTTAACTTAGTAAAAATTTATGTTTGGTAAATACTTTTTGACCGATCTCGTGCAGGAAGATACAGAAGAACTAGTACAACTAATAAACCCTGAAGAAAACTCAGATATTAAAGAACAGGATATTCCTAAGGACCTGGGCATCTTACCCATTAGAAATACCGTACTGTTTCCGGGAGTAGTGATACCAATTACGGTAGGCAGAACCAAGTCAATTAAACTGGTAAAAAAAGCGTACAAAGGAGCAAAGGTGATTGGTGTAGTAGCACAGAAAAACATAGCTACGGAAGACCCTGGTGTGGAAGACATTTATTCTATTGGCACCATTGCCAAGATCATAAAAATGATTGTACTTCCAGATGGGAACACCACCATAATTATTCAAGGTAAGAATAGATTTAGTATTGATGAAGTTCTGGGAGAAGACCCCTACATGACGGCTAAAGTGAGCCTGTTAGAAAGTCCATTCCCTAAAAAATCAAAGAAAGAGCTAAAGGCATTAACCCAGTCTTTAAAAGAGGCTGCCGGAAAGATACTACAGCTAAACCCTGAAATACCACAGGAAGCTCAAATGGCATTGGATAACATACATGATGTGAGTTTTCTCACTCATTTTTTGAGCTCTAATTTAAATGCAGAAGTGAAGCAAAAGCAGGAGCTTTTGGAAAAAGAGAACGGTATGGATAGAGCTACTCTTCTGCTGGAACTCATGCTAAAGGAAATACAGATCCTGGAGCTTAAACACGATATTCATAAAAAAGTGCACACTGACATAGATCAGCAGCAGCGCGACTATTATTTGCGTCAGCAGATCAAGGTGATGCAAGATGAGCTGGGTTTTGACGGACCAGATCAGGAAATAGAAGCTTTGCGTCTAAAAGGCGAAAAAATGAACTGGCCGGAGGCCGTAAAACTCCATTTTACCAAAGAGCTGGATAAGATCATGCGAATGAACCCGGCTGCTGCCGAATATCCCGTGGCAATGAATTACGTGGAGCTGTTACTCGATCTGCCTTGGGAGACGTATTCAGAAGATAATTTTGATCTAAAAAGAGCGAAACAGGTCTTGGACAAAGACCATTTTGGCATGGAGAAGGTCAAAGATCGGATCATAGAATACCTGGCCGTACTGAAACTGAAAGGCGACTTAAAGGGCCCAATACTTTGCCTTTACGGCCCTCCGGGTGTGGGCAAGACATCTTTGGGCAAGTCGATAGCCAAGGCACTGAATAGACAATACATCAGAATGTCTCTTGGTGGGGTTCATGACGAAGCGGAAATCAGGGGCCATCGGAAAACCTACATAGGAGCAATGCCGGGGAAGGTAATTCAAAACATAAAAAAGGCGAAAACGTCTAATCCTGTTTTCATCTTAGATGAAATTGATAAAGTAAGCAGTGATTTTAGAGGTGATCCTTCTTCGGCTTTACTTGAGGTATTAGACCCTGAGCAAAATAGCACGTTCATGGATAATTACCTGGAATTGGAATATGATCTTTCCAAAGTGCTTTTCGTGGCTACGGCTAATTCTTTGGATTCTATTCATCCGGCACTGCGTGATAGAATGGAGATTATTGAGATAAACGGTTATACGCTGGAAGAAAAAACTGAAATTGCTCGAAAGCATCTAATTCCGAAGCAGAAAAAAGAACACGGCCTAAAGGCTAGTGATATTAAGTTTCAAAAAAAGGCCATTACTAAGGTAATCGATGGCTACACTCGCGAATCAGGAGTTAGGAACTTAGAGCGAAAAATAGGATCTGTAGTAAGAAATGCGGCTAAGTCTGTGGCTATGGAAGAAGAATTTAACAGCTCAATTACGGAAAGTGAAGTAGTAAAGGTACTTGGCGCTGAGATTTTTGATAAGGAACTATACCAGGGCAATGACATGGCAGGTGTGGTTACCGGGCTCGCCTGGACACAAGTAGGGGGCGAAATTCTATTCATCGAATCCAGCTTAAACAAAGGCAAGGGTAAACTGACGCTCTCAGGCCAACTTGGAGATGTGATGAAAGAATCGGCCATGGCGGCCATATCCTATCTAAAGGCAAATAGTGATAAGCTTGATATAGATAACAAGGTCTTTGACCAGTATGACCTACACGTACACGTGCCGGCGGGTGCCGTACCTAAAGACGGCCCCTCAGCTGGGATAACAATGCTCACCTCTCTCGCTTCCATTTACACGCAGCGTAAGGTGAAAGGTAAATTGGCCATGACGGGTGAGATAACCCTGCGGGGGAAAGTACTGCCGGTGGGTGGTATCAAAGAAAAGATCCTTGCTGCAAGGCGAGCCGGTATTAAAGAGATTATTCTCAGTGTGCGAAACAGACGGGATATAGAGGAGATTGATGATAGATATATCAAAGGCCTTACCATACATTATGTAGAGACCGTACATGAGGTCTTGGAAATTGCCCTTATCAATCAAAAAGTTAAGAATCCGATGCAATTAAAAGTAGAAGATGCGGTTAAAGTAGCATCATAACCTTTCTAATGCATCGATTTATTCTGACAATAGTACTTTTTACAATATCATACTGGGCTCAAGCTCAGGTGGGTGGTCAGCGATCTTTTGAATTTTTGAATATCCCTCATACCGCGCGTACGGTGGGCTTGGGAGGGCTCAATGTATCTTCTCCCTATGAAGATGTTAATCTGGCTCTATCTAATCCGGCGCTTGCATCAGATAGTTTGGTAGGTATGGTCTCCTTTAACTATCTGAATTATTTTGCCGATGCGGCCATACTTTCTAGCGTATATCAATTCAAACTATCAAGTGATCAGCTCTGGTTTATTGGCGTAAACCATGTTGATTATGGTGAGTTTGATAGTTTCGATGCCACCGGAGCAGAGTTGGGGACAGTGGATGCAGCAGAAACAGCCATTACGTTAGGGTCTAGCTGGAAGGAAGGTAATTTTACTTTAGGAGCAAGTGTTAAACTTTTGAATTCATCAATAGCTGGTTTTAATAGTGTTGCTTTAGTTACTGATTTAGGTGGTTTGTTTGTTCACCCGAATAAATCTTTTTCGGCAGGACTAGTAGTTAAAAATCTTGGAACCATATTATCCGACTATTCAGAGGCTGCCGAAAGCAAATTACCCTTCGATGTTCAGCTAGGTGCTACATTCAAACCTAAATATATGCCGTTCAGATTTACGTTTACAGGGTATAATTTATCCCAAGCAGATCGAGCTTACTTTGACCAAGCAAATGCGGCTGTTGATGAAGAGGAGCCAAGTACTTTTGATCGTATTTTTCGTCATATGACGATCGGGGCGGAGTTATTGATTTCCAAAAACCTAAACTTGCGCGTAGGATATAACCATCTTGTGCGTCAGGAGTTAAAACTAGAAGATACCGCAGCCGGAGCGGGTTTTTCGTTTGGACTTATGTTTAGAATAAAGGCTTTTGAGTTTGCATACAGCCGTGGTGGATACCATGCTGCGGGTGGGTCAAATAGCTTTACCCTAACGGCTGACACAAATTCATTTTTTAGAAAAAGAAAATTATAAAATGCTTAATAACGAACAGTATTTAACTCCCAGAGAGATTGTAGGAGAATTGGATAAATATATCATTGGACAGCACGATGCGAAGCGCAATGTGGCCATCGCGTTAAGAAACCGGTGGAGACGGATGAATGTAAAGTCCGAAATGCAAGGTGAAATAGTGCCCAATAATATACTTATGATAGGCGCCACAGGCGTAGGTAAAACAGAGATAGCCAGAAGGCTGGCGAAAATTGCCAATGCTCCTTTCACCAAAGTGGAGGCCTCCAAATTTACGGAGGTGGGGTATGTAGGGCGTGATGTGGAGAGCATGGTCAGAGATCTGGTAGAGCATTCTGTGAATCTGGTAAAATCTGAGAAGAAAGAAGAAGTAAAACTAAAGGCAGAACAGATTGTGGAGGATCTGATCTTGGACGCGCTTATCCCACCGCTAAAGCATGTGCCTTCTAATAATTCGGGCACTGTTAGCACCGGAGAAGAGCTACCCAAAAATGATCATGAATTAAATGAAAAAACACGGGAGCGTTTTCGTGAAAAGATCAGAAACGGTGAATTGGAGGATCGTAAAATAGAGATTAGCGTAAAGCAGCCTTCCGCGGGCGGCATAGGTATGGTAGGGGGCGGTATGATGGATGAATCTTCCATGATTAACCTGCAGGAGATGATTGGCAATATGATGCCCAAAAAAGTCAAGAAACGAAAAGTTACCATTGCCGAAGCACGAAAGATCTTGCTAGATGAGGAAACTTCACGCCTCATAGACATGGATGAAGTAAAAGAGATGGCCATAAAAAAGGCGGAGAACACGGGCGTTATTTTTATCGATGAGATAGATAAAATAGCCACCGGATCTTCAAAAAAGGGAGGTCCGGATGTTAGTCGGGAAGGTGTTCAGCGTGATTTATTACCTATAGTAGAAGGCAGTACGGTAAACACTAAATACGGCCATATTAAAACAGATCACATTCTTTTTGTCGCCGCTGGCGCTTTTCACGTGGCTAAGCCTTCTGATCTGATACCGGAGCTTCAAGGGCGATTCCCCATACGTGTAGAGTTACAAAACCTTACTAAAGAAGACTTTTTCCACATTCTCAAAGAACCTAAAAACGCGTTGACCAAACAATATGAGGCACTGTTGGCCGCAGAAGAAGTGGAGTTAACCTTTCAGGAAGACGCGCTTGACGAGATAGCAGAAACGGCTTTTCACATTAACACAGAGGTGGAAAATATAGGTGCACGGAGATTACATACTGTTGTAAGCCAGTTGCTCAACGAATTCTTGTTCGATGTCCCTGATAAAATCGGTCCAAACGCCAAAATAACGGTGACCCGTGAAATGGTCAGAGAAAAATTACAAAATCTGGTAAAAAACAGAGATTTGAGCGAATACATTCTGTAAGCTATGAGAAGGCTGTTTTATTTAAGTGTCATCTTGGTTTTGAGCCTCCAAGGTATGGCACAGCAGCCAGATGAAAAAACTCGAATAATTAGCTTTCGTGATAGCACATTCATTCAAAATCTGAATGATAAGTTCTATATCAAACCCCTACTGACCACCAGAAGCATCAGTCTGGATATAGAGGATAGGCGTAATAGGATCGATGACATACTCTATGAACCTACATTCAATAACTATTTAGGCCTCGGGCTTTACGTATTTGATATTGGGGTAGAACTTTCGTTCCGTTTAAGAAATGAAGGCCAGGATCCTGCTATTTACGGTGAGACAGATGCCTTTGATTTTCAGGCTAACCTTTATCTTAAACGGTGGGGAGCTGATCTTAACCTCCAGAGGTATGCCGGGTTTTATTTAGATGAACCGGCAGACCACGATGCTGCCTGGCAACGAGGAGATGCTTTTCCACAGCGAAGTGATTTAGCCTTGAATAATCTACAGTTTAATGTGTTTTACGTTTTCAATCATGAAAAATTCTCTTATCGATCTTCTTATAACCAAGCCGACATTCAGCTAAAAAGTGCCGGTTCTTTTTTACTAGGCTTCTCGACTTCTACTTTTCGATTCTCCGGGGACTCTACCCTGGTTCCTTTTCAAGCACAATCTGAATTGCCTGAAGAACTGAACGTTAAAAGCGGGAGGTTTACTGCGCTGGGAATTTTACCCGGATATACACATAACTTCATTTATAAACAGTTTTACATGAATGTGAGCTTTTCTGCAGGTCCGGCCCACCTCTGGTCAAGATATTCTACGGAATTTAGAGAAACCAACGATTTGGGTATTCGTCCTATCCTGAATATTCGGGCAGCGTTAGGGTATAACAGTGACACTTTTTTTGGTGGGCTGAGTTTAGTAAACCAGGGAATTAGTTATGAAATAGATCAGTTAGATATAAATGCTGTAGCCGGTAATATAAAAGTTTTCCTAGGTTACCGTTTTGAGGAAACAGGCTTTTTAAAACACAGATTGTTTTAATCTTACCTCCCTATATTATTTTCAGAATTAAAAATATGTCCATGAAAAAATTTGAATATAAAATGCTTACGATAAGTGTATCACATTTAAGCAGCAAGAATTTTAGAAATGAACTGAATCAAAAATTTAAAGACTATGGTGAAGATGGCTGGGAACTTGTGAAGATGGAGCCAATCGTTAGGGGTGGTATGTTTACTTACGGGGGCACCACAAAAGAATTTTTTACTGTCTTTCAAAGGGAAAAGCAATGAAGCCATAAAACTGGCGAAATACGTGAGCGGTATCTCTATGGTGAGCGTTGTTTATTAATTTCGAGTCTTAAACCAATAACAACCGCCATGAAAAAAGCAATTCTACTTTTATTGTCTCTAAGTGCCTATGTTTCACTCTGTGCACAGGGTGCACTTACTTATCAAGAACCGCCGGAAGAGATCAAAAAGCTCGTAGACGCACCGCTAGCACCTTGGGTACGTATAGATAGTAAAGCTGAAAATATTGTTTTACTGTACCGTAACGCCTATAAAACCATAGCCGAACTTTCAGAAGAGGAGCTGAGACTGGGAGGTTTACGGATCAACCCGAAGACTAATATTGGTAGTAGAACCACCTACTACAATAATATCGAGGTTAAAGGAGCTTACGCTAAAGAAACAAAATCAGTCAGTGGGTTGCCTGAGAACCCAAGGCTAGCCAATTTCCGTTGGTCGCCAGATGAAAAAATGATGAGCTTCACCCATACCACAAATGATGGTGTAGAAGCCTGGATACTCGATATTTCGAATTCTACAGCCAAAAGGATCACCTCGGCCAAAGTAAATGCAAATATGGGTTCTCCTGTCTCCTGGTTTGCAGATAGCAAAGCACTGCTGGTAAAAATGTTACCACCAGATCGTAAACCCTTGATCAATACTGCTGAAGCGGTCCCTGGGGGGCCAACAGTTTCCGTAAGTGCAGGGGCTAAAGCGCAAAACAGAACCTATCAAGATCTGCTCAAAAACCCAAATGATGAACAGAATTTTGAGCAGCTAGCCCTGTCGCAGATCAAGAAAGTAAGTGTATCGGGTCAGGTATCTGATTGGTTGCCTACGGCTATGTATACCGGGGTTTCTTTCAGCCCAAATGGTGAATATGTAATGGTAAGCCAAGTCAAAAGGCCTTTTTCTTATATTGTAACCTACAGAAGATTTCCCACTGAGGCTACCGTTTACGATAAGAATGGTAAGTCAGTGAAAACTGTAATGCAGGTGCCTTTGATGGAAGTAATGCCTAAAGGCTTTATGGCTACCAGGGAAGGTAGAAGATCTATGCAATGGCGTGCCGATCAACCGGCCACCCTAGTTTGGGCAGAAGCTCTAGACGGTGGAGATCCTGCTAATGAAGTGGATTTCCGAGATGAAGTTTTTCAGCTAAGCGCCCCATTTGAAGGTAAGGGTAAATCCATGATGAAAACCATAGGACGTTTCTCCGGAGTTCAATGGGGAAATGAAAATACGGCTGTAGCCTATGACTATTGGTGGAACACCCGAAACACTAAAATGTACTTGTTTGATCCATCTGATGCCGGAAAAGAACCCAAAATACTGGCGGATAGAAACTACCAGGATAGATACAGTGATCCAGGGGATATCGTTACCACCAAAAATAGTTTTAATCGAAGTGTCATTGATATGGCAGACGGCAGCCTTTTTATGATGGGCGATGGTTTTTCTGAAGAAGGGCAATTTCCGTTTGTAGATAAGCTTGATGTAAAATCACTTAAAAAAGATAGAGTTTACCAATCTAGCTATACCGATAAGTTAGAAAATCTATATACAGCATTGGATATGAAAAAGGGAGAGATTTTGGTGCGCATAGAGTCGCAAACGGAATTTCCTAATTACTATAAGCGAAATATTTACAAGAAGAATAAACTTACACCACTCACCTTTTTCGAGAATCCTTTCAAAAGTTTACAGGGTATTGATAAACAAGTGATCAGCTACAAACGTGATGATGGCCTCGACCTGGACGGCACCTTGTATCTTCCGGCAGGGTATGATAAGGATAAAAAAGAAAAGCTACCGATGATCCTTTGGGCTTACCCCAGAGAGTTTAAGGATAAGCAAAGTGCAGGGCAGAACACAACGAACCCAAATGAATTCATTTATCCCTATTACGGTTCTCCTATTTACTGGGCCACTCGTGGATACGCTATTTTAGACGATGCTGCTTTCCCGATAGTGGGAGAAGGTGATGAAGAGCCTAATGATACTTTTAGAAAGCAGCTAGTGGCTAATGCTAAAGCGGCTATTGACGCTGTAGACGAGATGGGCTACATCGATAGAAATAGAGTAGGGGTGGGCGGTCACTCTTACGGTGCTTTTATGGTGGCAAACCTGCTGTCACATTCTGACCTGTTCGCAGCCGGTATAGCCAGAAGCGGGGCATATAATAGAACATTAACCCCTTTTGGTTTCCAGAGTGAAGAGCGGTCTTACTGGGATTCTCCGGAGACCTATTATACGATGTCTCCGTTTATGCATGCCGATAAAATGAAAACACCTTTGCTTTTGATCCACGGGGAAGCAGACAATAACTCGGGCACCTATCCAATGCAGAGCGAGCGATATTTCAACGCCTTGAAAGGTTTAGGGGCTACTGCTCGTTTAGTTATGCTGCCTAAGGAAAGTCATGGATACCGCGCGAAAGAGAGCATTATGCACTTATTATGGGAGCAGGATCAGTGGTTAGAAACGTATGTAAAAAACGGTGAGTCAATGAACAACGAGACTATCCAAAGTAAATAAATAGGAAGGGTAAGTCTACCGGGCTTACCCTACTTTATATTCTTTTTAGGATAATCATAAAATAATAGCTGTCCCTTTCCGAACTCCACTTCAGACCAACGATCTATTGTAAAAACACAGGCAAATACTCCGCACGTAGGTATATTCCAGATCTCCGTTTGAGCCAAACGATTTGCGAAATCGGTGAACCCGGGATTATGACCAAAAAGCATCAAGCTCTTAGCTTCATCCGGTGTATTTCTCACCACCTGTAGCAGGGTATTGCTGCCGGCATGAAAAACAGTTTTATCACGAAGGATATCACTTTCAAGATAATCTGTCGCTTGGGCAATTACCTGGCACGTAGTTATAGCGCGTAGCGCTGTACTGGATACCATTAAATCCGGACTGATTCCTCTTTCTTTTAATCTTCTTCCCATTTCCGGAGAGTCACGTTTGCCACGCTTATTTAGCGGCCTATCGTGGTCAGCTAATTCAGGGAAATCCCAGCTCGATTTAGCATGACGGACAAGATATAGGGTTTTCATAAAATAAAGTTGGGTAGGAGTCACTCCATATCCAAACCTTTATTTATAAACTCTATAGCTTGTTTATTCTTTACATAGAGTTTTTTCGAGTGCTCAAGAAGCTGGGTGTTCAATACCATAGATTGATTTAGCAATGCCAAAAGCTGCTTTTTATCGGTAACCTGAGCAGCGGTTTTACCCATTTCCTCTATTTTTCTCTCAGCATCCGAGAGGGTTTTATTCGAGGTGTAAACGGCCAGGTCTTCCGAGGCTATAGATTTGTAATCTTCTGGTTTCAAACTTAACAGCTTGTCTATACTTATCTCTAGAACCTCGCTCATGGCGCGGAGTATGTCATAATCAGGACGAGAAACGTTGTTTTCGTAGTTGGAAATGGTGTTTCGCTTAATACTAGTATTGATTCGATCGTTAATTGCGCATGCAAGTTCTTCTTGGCTTAATCCCGTTTTTTTTCTTGATTCCTGCAGACGTTTACCAAATTCCATAAAAGCACACACTTATAAGTCAATTATATTGACAATGTCAATTTACTTGACTTTATTTGTATTAATTTGTAATAAAGCTGTTTCACTGAACTACCAGTGCATCGAAATTAAGATATTAGCTTAGAGGATTCAAATTTTAGCGATTCAATATGCTTAGAAAGGAAGTAAAGTATCCTGTTTTAGAAAAGGTAGAGCAATCAGAATTTGATGAGCGCATCAGTTTCTTACATCAATCTATCAGTGGCTACCCATTGTGTTGGATGGCTTTTGAACAATTAGAAGAATTATTATTAGACAGAAAGCTTCGGAGAGGTCTTTTCATCTGTAAGGAGAATAATACTATAGCTATTAGAAGCAAGACCCAGCGCCTCCTTGCTCGTATTTGGTTTGAAGCCAAGCCGATCGAGGACAGTCGTAAACTTTATCAATGGAGCATTAAATAGAAGAGAATTCTGAGCGGTGGCATTACATCAAATCATAAAACGCTACATAGAAATTGATAAACTTATCAAAAGTCGCAAAAGCGGAAATGCAGATCGCATGGCTGAAACATTGGGTATGTCTAAACGCCAGGTTTACAACTACCTACAGGCGCTAAATCAGATTGGAGAGTTTGTGGAGTATGACACCATTAATGAAACGTATCTCTACGTCAAAAGTGATTGACCTAGTGAGGTAGTTTGGTAAGTTCGGCTTTGATTTTCGAGATCATCCAGTCTTTCATTTCTATATTGGCTATAGGAACCCGCAGATTTTCTCTCCCGGCTATTTTTTGTTGAGTCATCAGGCGCAATAGATGTAAATTCTGCTTTTTTCGAATCTTTAAAATGCTCTGTAATCGCTTTGAGATTCTTTCTTCCTGCCTACAGCATCTACATCCCACAAACTAGTCATTTACCTACGCCACTTTGTTCTTCACGGCAGATATATCTACTTCTTCTTTTGAAAGTGATTTTAGTCTCACGGAACGAAATTAGTACCTGTGTCTAATCCAACTCTTCTGAAATCATCAGGAAACGTCTTTTGAGCTTCTGCAAAGAAAGGATTACTATGAATACGACATTAGCGAACAATCTCACTAACCTAAACTTTTGTATCTAATTCTTTTAGGTATGATATCACCAAGTTTCTGTCTTCTGTGCTCCTCATATTCACTGAAGTTACCATCAAACCAGGCTACCTGTGAATCTCCTTCAAATGCCAGAATATGAGTGCAAACTCTATCCAAAAACCAGCGATCGTGAGAAATGATCACCGCGCAGCCACCAAAGTTCTCCAAGGCCTCTTCCAGGGCTCTGAGGGTGTTAACGTCTAAATCATTGGTGGGCTCATCCAGCAGTAAAAGGTTAGCCCCTTGCTTTAGGGCAATAGCAAGATGTACACGGTTTCTCATTCCACCGGAAAGTTCTTTCACTTTTTTGTTCTGATCTGAACCTCCGAAGTTGAACTTACTAACATAAGCGCGGCTATTAATTTGCTTTCCGCCTAACTCAATAAGCTCATTGCCTCCTGTAATCGCTTCCCATACGGTATCTTCCGGTTTGAGATCATCATGCTCTTGATCTACATAGGCAATATCTACCGTAGAGCCTACCTCAAATGTACCTGAATCAGGCTTGAGTTGATCGGTAATCATTTTGAAAAGCGTAGTTTTACCCGCTCCATTGGGACCAATAATACCTACGATACCAGCTTTTGGCAGCGAAAATTCAAGGTTTTCATAAAGCAGCTTATCACCAAATGACTTGGCCACTCCATGTGCTTCAATTACTTTATCCCCTAATCTTTCGCCCGGAGGAATGAACAGCTCTAGTTTCTCTTCTCGATCTTTAGTTTCCTGGCTTAGCAATTTGTCATAAGCGCTCAGCCGTGCTTTTGCCTTTGCATGTCTTCCTTTGGGTGTCATACGCGCCCATTCAAGCTCCCGAGAAAGCGTTTTTTGCCGTTTCGATTCGGTCTTTTCTTCTTCCGCCAAACGTTTTTGCTTTTGGTCAAGCCATGAGGAGTAATTTCCTTTCCAGGGTATACCTTCGCCGCGATCTAACTCTAATATCCAACCCGCCACATTGTCTAAAAAGTACCGATCATGTGTTACCGCAATTACAGTTCCGGCATATTGCTGTAAATGCTGTTCCAGCCAGTGCACAGACTCCGCATCAAGATGGTTAGTGGGCTCATCCAGAAGAAGTATGTCTGGTTCTTTTAACAGTAAACGGCATAAAGCTACCCTGCGCTTTTCACCGCCTGATAGATGTTCTACTTTGGCATCGCCGAGCGGGGTGCGTAAGGCATCCATGGCTCGCTCCAGCTTGCTATCTAACTCCCATGCATTCAAGCGGTCAAGCTGCTCCTGAACCTCTCCCTGCTGCTGAATAAGTTTATCCATGGCATCCGGATTTTCAAGTACATCAGGATCAGCAAACTTCAGATTTATTTCTTCAAACTCTTTTAGTAAATCCACTGTTTCCGCGGCACCTTCCTCTACAATCTCCCGCACAGTTTTAGATTTATCTAACTCTGGCTCTTGCTCCAATAGTCCGATGGAATAATTACCATCGAAAACTACCTCACCTCTTATGTCTTTATCGATACCTGCTATGATCCTGAGCAATGAAGATTTGCCGGAACCATTTAGACCTAAGACACCGATTTTAGCTCCGTAAAAGAATGACAAGTAAATATCTTTAAGTACTTGTTTATTAGGAGGATAAACTTTGCTTACCCCAGCCATGGAAAAGATTACCTTTTGATCGCTCATAGTATATGATTAGTATGAAACAAATTTATCCTTTATCGAGGCATTCGACTTTGAAAAAAATGAATATTATTTCAACTTGATTAAACTTTTACCAATATGAGATCGTTTGCAATGCTGAATATGAAGGATTTCTGCACCGCTTTAAATAAAGTGCGTGAAAGTTTGAATTCACGTTTTAAATTTTATTTTTGCACCAAAATTGACAAGGTAAACATAGGAGGGATTTAGCTATGTATTGGACACTAGAATTAGCGTCTTATTTAGAAGATGCACCATGGCCGGCTACTAAAGATGAGTTAATAGATTACTCGATAAGAACAGGTGCCCCACTTGAAGTAGTAGAAAATCTTCAGGAACTAGAAGATGACGGTCAGCCTTACGAAAATATAGAAGAAATATGGCCGGATTATCCTACCAAAGAAGACTTTTTCTTCAATGAGGATGAGTATTAGGGAAAGAATTTAGAAATTAAAACCGATGTCTTTCGCATCGGTTTTTTTATGCCTGAGATTTTAATAAAGCTTCTGCCACAGCTATATCTTCCGGGGTAGTAATTTTAATATTAGCATAGCTACCTTCAAATAATGAGATAACATGCCCGGACCTTTCGGCTACACTAGCATCATCCGTAAGGCTGGCTTCTTCTTTAATTTCATAGGCGGCTTTGATCAAAGGCAGGCTAAATGTTTGTGGGGTCTGGATCATTCTATAGTCGGAGCGATCCACCGCTTTAGTATTATCCTGATCTGTTTTTCGTAACGATTCCTTTAATCTTACTGCAGCCACTGCACTGCCATGGACTGCAGCAAGCCTGTACGAGGCGCCTATAATGTCCTTACTTGCCAGTGGGCGAACTCCATCGTGAATAGCGACTAAGCCTTCTTTTTCTTTGATGCTGGTCAAGCCATTTTTTACAGATTCAAATCGGCTATCTCCACCAATAGCTAGCACAATAGGCTTTTCGTAATTATACTGGTCACATAGTTTTTTCCAAGTAACCAGGTCATCAGCTGGAAGGACTAGAATAATTTGAATATCATTCGAATATTGAAAGAAAGCGTTTAGCGTGTGCATAAGCACCGGAAGCCCGTTAATAGGCATAAATTGTTTCGGTACGGCACTTTTCATTCTGGTACCTTTTCCACCTGCAACAATGATGGCAAACTCTTGTAAACTCATAGGCATGAAGCTAAAGAGACGGTGTCCAAAAGACAAGTGATTTAATCAAATAAAGGACCAGATCAAACGCAATGATCCTGTTCTGTATGATCAGATGCTATTTGGACCTTCCTGCATTTTAAAATAATGGCAAATGCCAGAGGTATACTTTAATGAGACTCTTAAAAGTACTTGAAGTGTTTAAATGATCAGCATTGCGTCTCCATAGGTAAGGAAACGATACTTTTCCTTCATCGCCACTTTGTAGGCTTCCATGATCAGATCATAGCCACCAAAAGCAGCAGCCATCATTAAAAGTGTAGATTCAGGGCTATGGAAGTTTGTGATCATAGCATTGCAGATCTTAAAATCGTATTGAGGGAAGATAAACTTATCTGTCCATCCCTCTTTAGGTTTTAGCCTGTTACTGGCAGAAACGGCAGATTCCAGAGCTCTCATACTAGTGGTACCCACAGCACAAACTTTCCTTTTACTATCCAGGGCTTGATTTACAGCTGAAACAGTAGGTTCACGTACAAAGAAATTCTCCGAATCCATCTTGTGCTTCGTCAAATCTTCAACATCCACCGGGCGAAAAGTACCCAAACCTATATGTAGGGTAATGTAAGATCGTTCTACACCTTTTATCTCCAGTCTTTTCAGTAACTGCGGAGTAAAATGCAAACCGGCAGTAGGTGCAGCTACGGCCCCTTTATTTTTGGCATAAATGGTTTGGAAGCGTTCCTTATCACTAGGTTCCGTGTCTCTGTTGATGTACTTCGGCAGAGGTGTTTCCCCAAGATTATCAATGGTTTTATAGAATTCTTCATCTGTACCATCAAAAAGAAAACGAATGGTACGGCCTCTTGAGGTGGTATTATCAATTACCTCAGCCACCAAATCACCATCCCCAAAATAAAGCTTATTCCCTACCCTTATTTTCCTGGCAGGATCTACTAATACGTCCCAAAGATGAAGCTCTTCATTCAATTCTCTTAGTAGAAATACCTCTATCTTCGCACCTGTTTTTTCTTTGTTTCCGTACAACCGCGCTGGAAAAACCATGGTGTCATTTGATACCATCATATCGCCCTCATCGAAGTAGTCAACTACATCTTTGAATATTTTGTGCTCGATTTCTCCGGTATCACGGTGTATTACCATTAACCTGGATTCATCACGGTTTTGAGCCGGATATAATGCTACCAATCCGGTCGGTAGATCAAACTTGAATTCTGATAATTTCATATTTAATATTGATGTATTAAATAATTAAGAGGTGCGATACAAAAATTAGTCTGCAAAGATAGTTAATTAGCTGACAAAATGAGCGTCTTATTTTTGTTTTGTAGGCCTACTTGATGTAAAAATCTCAATCATTAGAACGGTAAATACGGAATTGTGTTTGTACTGAAATTAATATTTGAAAGTTTCAAATTTGCCTGGAATGCACTGAAAACGAACGTTTTGAGAACAGTACTCTCTCTATTGGGAGTGACCATAGGTATCTTTGCTATTATAACCGTATTTACCCTAGTAGATTCCCTAGAAAAAAACGTTAAAGAAAGCTTTAATTTCTTGGGGTCTGATATTCTCTACATCTCTAAAATGCCCTTTATTATAAAAAGTAGAGAGGAATGGCTGAGCTACAGGAACCGACCTAACCCGAGTATTGCTGAATTTAACATGCTTGAAAAGCGACTAACCAGTCAGTCTGGCATTGCTATAACTGCACGCGCAGGTGGCGTGGTATCAAGAGGTAATAACAGTTTTAACGAAACATCTTACGTAGGAGTTAGCTATGGTTATCAAGACGTTACCGAACTGGATATCATAGCCGGTAGGTATTTCTCCAGAAGTGAAATGTCATCCAATAGCAACGTGGTGATTTTGGGTGATGAGGTTAAAAAAGCCTTATTTCCAAATGACACTGACCCTGTCGGAAAAGAGATAAAGATCAGAAATAGTAAGTTTATTGTAATAGGAACTTTAAAAAGAGAAGGGGAGAGTTTTCTAGGGGTAAGTAGTAAAGACCAGGTTGTAATTATCCCATTTGGCAGCTTTAGAAAGTTCTACACCACTGGCACAGGTAGGTCTAGAGAAGTAGGAGCCACCATTATTGCTAAAGGTTCAGAAGAAGATTTGGGCTTATTGGAATTAGAAGGAGAAGTGACTGGGTATTTACGCACCCGGCGAGGTTTGAAACCTAAAGATGATGACAATTTCGCCATTAACCGACCCGAAGCTATTGCTAATGAAATAGGAAAGGTATTTGATATATTAAGTGTGGCAGGCGCGATTATAGGTGGTTTTTCTATACTTATCGGTGGCTTTGGCATAGCTAATATCATGTTTGTTTCGGTGAAAGAGCGCACTAATATCATAGGTATCCAAAAGTCTTTAGGCGCCAAAAATTATTTTATATTATTTCAATTCCTCTTTGAAGCAATCTTCTTAAGTGTGATTGGCGGTTTGGCAGGTCTTTTATTAGTGTACCTGATTACATTTATTCCACTTGGGTCACTTGTAGTATCGTTAACGATAAAAAATATTGCTATCGGTCTAGGTGTCTCTAGCATTATTGGTACGGTATCAGGAATTATTCCAGCAGCACTGGCCGCACGACTGGACCCTGTGATAGCCATTCGTTCATAGGTAGTTCAAAATTAACTTATGGGAAATAGAATGTGCCGGTAACATCATTGCCATTTTGAGCATGACGTACCCCGGATTTCATTTTTTTTGATCTATTTCGGGATTCTCAATGATCTACAGATTGTTCATTTTTTGCAATCGATCAAAAAACCCAGCCTGACCGGCCGGCAGGGAACTAAAGAAATCTTGCCCGTTACAAGGTTTTCCGAGAACGTATACCAATTTAATCACCGCATTACCACCACTTGAGTTAATACCGTGCAACTAGCCGAATACTACCTAGACTGCGTAACGGACGAATTAAATTTCAAGTGAGCCCTCCGTCAATCATGAGAGCAGCGTTGGATTTACTCTGTTGGGAACTTTTCAGGTCTCAATATTTCAAAGGAAAACTGGATAAGGTATTGATGATAGTCTCAGGAATGAAGGACTTTTAAATTTAATCCCTCGGCCAGTTGATTTAGTTTTTTGAGCGCCTTCTTCTCTTTACTGAATGAAAATGTGTAGACAGGTTCATTTTCAATATTCAAAAGTATAATGTAATGGAAGGTAACGTTTCCGGATAAAGTGGGACTGACACCATTTGTGAAATTGGTTACTTTCCGTTTCTGAGTGGTGTGCCGTACATGAGATAATGTAGGTAGTGCCTGCCATTTACCGAATTGAAAACCCATGAAGGCGCTATATTCCTTGATTTTTCTGTCTCTCAAATGAATAATGGTACCGGAATAAGTTGATATGATACAGATACCAATGAGGAAGGAAACGCCACTTAACCAATAAACCGATGATAATGATACGGTATACTCAAAAAGATGCGGAGTGAGAAGAACAAAAAGACTTGAGAAAATAAGTATGACACCCAAAAGGTGAATACCGGAGCTGAGATCCCGGGTGTTATAATTAAAGTTTGGCATTATTTAGTTTAAAATTAGTTAAACTGATCTTACCAGCCTCACCGATATTGCAGTTCAAAGGATTAATTTGCGTTTTGTTTGCGGCGTTCTATAAAATAATTGAAAAATCAGCCGAAGAATACAACTTTTAGAATAGTCTCTCCGTATCAATACTACAATTAGTAAATTGATCTAATTCTAATAAATAACAATACTGCATTTAGGTTAAACAGATGAAAAGGTATCAGTTGGGAGAATTCGAGGAAATTGTTTTACTCACTGTAGGTGTACTGTACGATGAGGCTTATGGCGTGGCGATCAAGGGAGAAATAGAGAGTAGGTTAAAACGTAAGGTAAGTGTAGGAGCCATGCAGTCAGCATTGAGAAGAATGGAAAAGAAGGGGTTTATAGATAGCCGACTGGGAGAAGTGAATAAATTGAGAGGGGGTAAGCCTAAGCGCTACTTTACCATTACCGCTTACGGCAGGGATGCGCTGCAGCACTCGCAGGATGTTCGTTTATCCCTATGGAATGATATACCTGGCGTAGCGCTCGATCTATGATCAAACAATTCGCTGATGTTATCTTCAGGTGGTACTGCCATCCTGATTACTATCCTGATATTCAAGGAGACTTAGAAGAACTGTATACAGGGCATTTAAAAAATAAAGAGCAGTTCCCTCAACTTAAATATTGTGTAGATGTACTTCTACTTTTTAGGCCTGCTTTGATCAGACCCATATTGAACAACACAAACTCAAATAATATAGCAATGTTTCAGAACTATCTCAAAATCAGTTTACGGACGCTAGCCAGGCACAAAATGTTTACCACAATTAACGTAGTTGGCCTGGCGATAGGACTTACCAGCTTTTTACTTATCAATGAATACATACGCTTTGAGCAAAGCTATGACAGTTTTCATCAGGATGCAGATCAATTGCACCGAGTATCCTATTTAGTATTAAATGAAAATGGACAGGTAATGGATAAGGATGCCATGGCTTCTTATCTCACCGGAAATGTATTGAAGAAGGAGCTTCCTGAGGTTCTGAACTACACCGTATCAAAGAAATTCGATCAGATAAGTATACGTTCAGGCCAAAATATTTTCCAGGAAACAGGTATTATTTCTGCAGATTCTAATTTTTTGAAGCTCTTTACTTATCAGGTTATTCACGGCTCCAAAGAAACCATGTTTAACGAGCCATGGTCTGTAGTTATGACCCAATCTCGAGCAAAGGCGTACTTTGGAGACATTAATCCGGTAGGAGAAACGATACAAGTACTAATGCCCTACAAGGCAGAACTCAAGGTTACCGGCGTGATTGAAGATGTACCGGATAACACTCATTACAAATTTGACATGTTGCTTTCAGATAAGAGCCTCAAGGATGGTGATGATTATGAAAACTGGGATTATAATAACTACTATGTTTATTTAAGGCTGGCTGATAATACTAATCTTAAAGCATTTGAAGCTAAGGCCAATGAGGTGTTTCTCAAATTTGAAGATGACGGACGGAGTAAATTAGATGTTCACTCTGTTCAAGATATTTATTTAAAATCGGATTTTACTTTTGAGCCTCAGCCCTTGGGTAGTGAAAAGGTGATCAACTTCCTTATTATTATCTCAATATTTATTCTTATTGTAGCTTGGGTGAACTACATCAATCTTTCCACCGCTATTGCCCTGGAACGGGCTAAAGAGGTAGGGTTACGAAAAGTAGTTGGAGCTTTCAAACATCAGCTCGTGATCCAGTTTTTATGCGAGGCTTTTATCATCAATTTGATTGGCGGGGTAGTGGCATTTTTTGCAGCAGAATTACTTTTACCGTTTTTCAATCAGTTGATTGGTAAAACCATCATACTTCATGCTTGGAGTCATTTACCATTGGTTTATAACCTCATAGTTTTTTTCTTGATAGGGACTTTAATATCTGGATTTTACCCGGCTTTGGTACTATCAGGCTTCAAACCAATTGCCGTTCTTAAAGGGAAATTTCAGAATTCGAAGAGCGGAATTATTACCCGAAAGGCACTTGTAGTTTTTCAGTTTAGTGTATCTCTAATTCTAATTGCAGGGACGGTCATTGTTTATAAGCAATTACATTTTATGCAAACAGCCGATATCGGTATATCTGTGGATAAAGTAATTCATGTACAAATTCCAGATTCCGAAGCTGAAACCGAGGAAGAATATGAAGCATTTTTAAGCCGATTTGATTCATTTAAAGAAAACCTCCGTAACCATGCTGCTATTGCGGCTGTAGGGGGAACGTCAAACCTACCCGGCGGAAATGCTTCGGATATCAATTCTACCACTACCAGAACGCGTATACTCGGTTTCACGGAAAGAATGGGTGGTACTGTCTATATTCAGTATAACGATGATAGCTTTCTAGAAGCCATAGGCATGAAGTTGATAGCCGGTCGGGACTTTGATAAAGAAATGAAATCAGATTCAGCGGCTATCATGGTTAATGAATCTTATTTGAAACGTTTTAATTTACCCGACCCGGACGAGATTATTGGCGAAACCTTACAATTCGGTGAGACGGAAGATAAAGGTAAGCGTACCATTATAGGAGTAGTTAAAGATTACAACCGAACTACCTTAAAGAGTCAGGTAGAGCCGACTATCTATATGCCATGGATGAATGCTGATGCTTTAGTTATCAAATTTAATAATACTCAAGCGCTTGAGTTTGTAGAAGAAGAATGGGGTCAGTTCTTTCCTGATGTTCCCTTTGACTATGGTTTCTTGACGGAAAGATTTGCAAAGCTGTATGTGCAAGAAGAGCGATTTGGAAACACATTTTTAGTCTTTGCCGGTCTGGCAGTAATCATAGCTTTATTAGGGCTATACGGTTTGGCATCATTTATATCATTGCAGCGGTCAAAAGAGGTAGGTGTAAGAAAAGTGTTAGGGGCCTCTCAAGTGCAGATCATCTATATTTTTTACACCTACTTCTTTAAACTGATTGGGGTAGCCGCATTGATAGGAATACCATTAGTCTATTTTCTTATGAATAGCTGGTTAGATAATTATGCTTATAGGATAAATTTCCCATGGATCATTTCTTTTTCTTCGCTCATAGTAGTGGGGGTGTTAGCTTTTCTTACGGTTGCTTATCAAACGTCAAAAGTAGCTCGGCTTGACGCAGCTAATATTTTAAGGAATGAGTAGTAAGAATAGTGCCTTAGATCAGTCAACCTAAACCATTAATTAACGTGAGTTCGATATAAAATCCGACCTACAACGTCATTGCGGAATTTTTCTTTCAATCTTTTATTTAAAGGAAGAAAATATCCGCAATCCCCCGGGCCAGTATAATGAGATACATGATAAAATCATCTCGTCTGAAAACTAAAGCTGATTTTCTGGTATAACGACCAGAAATTATATCGAATTCACGTTAATTATAACGATCAAGCTATTGCTCTTTTATACATCGTAAAGAAAAAGAAGGGTAAGAATCCAACAGCGAAAACTATAGCTCCTAGCATCAATAACAATTCTGCACCTTGTAAATGCATTACTTTAAAAAGCCCGGATAAACCGGTTAGAACGGCAGCAGAAGTACCTAATATTAGCTTCATCCGCTCAGAAATGGCTTTTGAGATAGCCACTTTATATCTGTCAAAAGCTAAAAGCGGTATGAAAACTAGAAACAACATTAAAAAGCCAATAGTAAATAATTCATAACCTCCGGGAAAATTTAACAACTTGAATACAACACCCCCGGTTAAGGTCACGGATCCAATAAATCCGATTAAATACATTATTTTTTTCATAATTATTATTCGTTTTGAGTTCAATAAAAAAACAGTAGTTCGTTCGAGTTCAATAAGACCATGAGGAGCTAGCTCCTCACCGGCTTCAACGAGTAATTGTTCAAATGGCTTCTTTTTACCCAGCCTAGTTTCAATTACGCAGCAGAGATGATCTATAATATCTTCTTTGAGAGAATCTATCTTAAGGCCTTGGTTATTCACAAAGGCCCTTACTTGATTCTCCTGTTCTAGAGTGAGTTTCATGATACCTTCAACTCTAAAAACATGATATCATTAAGTGTAGCGATGAAATCCTTTAGCTCTTGAAGGTATGCCACCTTTTTCTTTTGGCCTTCAGGTGTTAAGAAATAGTATTTTCTAACACGCTTTCCCACGTACTCTTCTTCATATGAAAGCAGACCCTCTTTATGCATTTTTTGCAGCGCAGGATAAAGCGATCCATCTTTAAGTAATATCTTATCTTTTGACAGGTCCTTTACCTTTTGATAGATCTCATAGCCGTACATACGACCATTATCTGCCAATAAATTTAGAATGATGGCTGAAAGGGTTCCTTTTAGAAGTTCTTTTGAATACATAGAACAAATATACATAGAATTATTATACATCATAATTCTATGTATATTTTCTCTCACGTGTTTCTAATGAACTAATGACGTATTATTCGGTATTTGTCAAGGAAGTAAGTTATTTCTGACTAGGTTTCAATACAGTTTTGATGCTTTTTAGACGCTGTCTGGATACTATAAACTGCTCACCATTTTTAATGGTAAGTACGTATTTATCATTCTCCCAGTATGCATATTGATCAATGACTGCTAATTGAACTATGGTAGCCCGATTAATTCTGATAAAGTTATTCTTCGGCAGTGTTTCCTCAAGTTCTGATATGCTAAGGTTAGTAAAGTGCTTACCCTCTGCAGTGGCTACAATGGTTTTCCTTTTATCTTTTTTACCATAAATGATTTGATCAGCAGCTATAAATCTTACGCCATTCTCCGTTCGTATTTCCAATAGGCTACGCTCTTCATCAGGATCTTTCAATGTTATTTCATTCGAATATTGACTGGTTAAATTTATGTTCAACACAGTGTAAACCTGAATAAAAACTATGGGTAAATAGGTGAGATACAAGTCAGTAGAATAGAAGTATTCACTCCAATATACACCCCAGTCTAAATCCGGTAAATAATGATAAAAAAATCTCAATGTTTGTGTTACCGGGTTGAAGGCAAAAAATGCTAACAACGCCACGGGCAGAAAAGCAACTTGATACCTTATTATAGATTTTTTTGATGCCGGGTAGTCAGAAAGGTTAAAAGCTTGGGCATACTTTGTTAATAGAAAAAATGTAATTAACACAGAAACGCATTCGATCAGAATTTGATCAATCAATAAAAACTGTAATAGATTTATCCAAGTGAAATGCGAACTGTTCCACCACCCTTGATTTTCCGGACTTAGGTAAACTATTATAGTTATCACTAACACGGAAAAGATCGAGGTTAAGAGAATTGTTTTTAGTCTGGTAAATATACCGTAGTTGATCACCATTCTGTTTACAGATTTCGGTGATGAAAATACGTGTTTCAGTAATTGTTACTCAATATTCGCTTTTGATATTTCCTTACTTGATACCTGAAATTCCTTGATTCGCGCACGGCTATTTGATCTGAAATATACTAACGGGCTTTTTTGCGCAAAAAATGAAAACAAACATCTTCTTTTTTCTTTTCTGGTTTCTTGAAAGTGTATGCCTCGCTCAGCGTTGCATTAGCGGTACTGTGATTTCTACTACAGGCGATCCGATTGCCTATGTGAATATTGGCATTTTAAGGAAGGGGTCGGAACGGTATCAGATATTAATGGAAAATATACTCTCAAAATACCTGAGACATATACGCAAGCAAAAGTATCTTTCTCGCATATCCAATATTCACCCATTGACATTCCTATTCAAGAGCTCTCTGATATTGTGACGCTTCACGAGGTGCCGCTAAATCTGCCTGAGATCACTATAGAATCTCAACGGATGGCTCAGAAAGAGATCGGTAACCGTAGTAAAGCAGGGTTTTTAATTTCGGGATTCTCTCATGGAGATCTAGGTGGCGAGGTTGGTAGTAAGTTTAGCATTAAGAAAGAGTCGGTCATTGAGGAAGTAGGGTTTTACATAAAGTCAAACAGTTTTGATACGGTAAAATTGAGATTGAATGTTTACTCGGTTAAAGAAAGACTACCTTTTCAAAAGCTCTCTTCGGAAGAGTACATCACCATACTAAAAGGTCAAGAGGGCCAAATGAGGCTCAATTTGGCTAAAGCAGTTCTAACTAATGAGGACGTGATCGTGACGCTAGAGCTAGTGAGTCATTCTCCAGTTAATTCTGGCAGCATCTATTTTTCGCAATCACCACCCTATCTCGGCAAAATGTATTATCGAGAAACCAGCTTAGATAAAGTCAAAAAATATATAGGAGGCCCGATGAGTATGTATTTATCAATTAAATATGAAAAGTGATGGAAGACATTCAGCAAAGTGAACTTAGGTTTTACTTACCGTTGATTGCCGGATATTTGGGGGCATGTTTAGTGACTCTGCTATTACTCGCCTTTAACAAGTATGAAGCCAGGCAATCAGACTATAGACCTGCCAAACCATGGTTAGAGCTTGTACTTTCTTTGATAGTGGTAGTGGCCATTTTTATAATAGGTAGAGCTTACACAGCAGGTTTTTTGATACCCAGTGAACTTAACCCTATCGCTTGGATGATTAACAATCTAATTATTTACAGTCCAATTTTTATTTTTTTGCTACTGAGAAAACAGCCTACAGAAACGCTATGGCTTTCTAAACAGGCGATACTTTTAAAGATTTTTGCCGGTGTTTTATCTTCATTAGTAGCAGTATTGATTTTTACAATGCTAAGAGGAGAAGCTGAGCGTACGTTTGTCGTTATCAGAAGAGCACTAACCTTAGAAGCTCTTTCTAATTTTGTAGCTGTGTTTTTGGAAGGAGTTGCTTTGGCTTTTCTTTTCATCCGATTAAAATGGACCACAAACTTGAGAGTGGCTCTTCTTGTACCAGCTGTTTTATTTGCCTTAGGTCATCTGCCAGGTATGCTAGCAGAAGGTGACCCCTGGTGGCATATGGTATTGATGTCTACAGCAACGGGACTAGTAACTATAATTGTTTTATACACTTGTTACCAAATCAAAGATATCCTATGGATTGGTATTGTACATTATTTGATGGATGTAGCTATTTCGGCCTTTTAGGTACATCACGCTCCTTTTTAGAAGGTAAATCTATGCCGGTCAGGTGAGCCAAAAAGTTATAATGAAAATAATAAATCGATAGAAAAAGTTTGCCAGGCCTACGGAAAGCATGACCCCAAGACCTGCAGGAATAGCCCAGTACCATCGGACACGTAAAAACCTTCTAGTGCCAAGAATGGCATAAAGCAAGGGAATGGCCATAAGAAACAGGTTAAAGAAGATAGTGAGAATTATTGAGTCCTCGTCTACAGCCAAAAAATTTAAGAGTATGCCTGCCCAATCAAGCATTACCCAGCTTACCATAAATAAAGTAAAAAAGTGGAGACTAAAAATAAGGCTATCAAAGTAAAACGGTCTTTTCTTAAAAGCCATTAGGTACACAAAGACTGCTATCATGGGAACGTTAAGGATCATAATAGATTTAGAAACATCGTCACTCATGTTTTGATATGTGATGGCGTACGTCTGTTCGCTTAACTCTTCTTTTTGCAGTTTGCTTTCTACCCATTGGTTGGTCCATCGGCTATAGGGTTGTGAGTAAGCTTGGTCATAAAGCGAAAGAGAATAGTCTGTAAGGGGGTTAACTAAAAAATAAATCAGATTGAAGAATAAAAATAAAGTAATAGGTGAGATAAATTTTCTGCGTTTGCCTTCCAAAAACTCTACAGTCATTCTACTAGGAAACCGAACAAGGTACCATACGCTAAGAAAAAATCGATTGTCTAAAAAGAATGCATTGCTCACAAATTCACCTAGTAATCGACTCAGTGATCGGTCAGAGTTGTCGCGGATATGCTGTCCACATTTTTGACAAAAATTCCCCTGTACGGAAGTTCCGCAGTTAAGGCAGCGTGTTGATGATAAGAAGGAGCTTTTCTCCATATTAAGCCGTTGAATCTGGACTATACTCTACAATTCTAGTACAGCAAAGTGCTTCAGTATTTAGGACCTTACTGTGTATTTTATTCTTTTTTGTATTCTAAAATATCTCCCGGTTGACACCCCAGAGCTTCGCAGATAGCCTCGAGTGTTGTAAACCGTATCGCTTTTGCCTTACCTGTTTTTAATATTGAAAGATTCGCCGGTGTAATTCCAAGAATTTCAACCAATTCTTTCGATTGCATTTTTCTTTTGGCAAGCATAACGTCCAAATTAACTACAATAGCCATACTTATATAGTCAATTCGTTTTCTTCTTTTAGATTGATCCCTTCTTTAAAAATGTCCGATAAAAAGAACATCAGATAACCTAAAATTAGAAAGACTATTAACTCAGTCGACAATAAGTCAATTACCCTACTAGAAGTTTGGGCCCAAGCTAAAACGGCAATATCAATAATCAGCGTACCAAAGGCAAAAGCAAGAAATGATCTTCCAGCTTTCTTGAAAGCCAAACTAACCTCACGGTGAAAGATATTCTTTTCTCCAAATAGCTTTGTTGTTTTATTCAATTGGTAAAGTCCTGTGAAGATGGATCCAAATACAATAATATAAGCAATAGCAAAAATCAAGTAAGCTGTCAGTGAAATGTCAACATCACTATTAAGCAGATCTACTTTAGAGAAAAAGGGCTTATCTGGTAAACTCCATTTCCTTATTAATTGAAAAGTCCATTGTAGGTATTCAATTAATTTCATTCCTGAAAAAATAATTCCGATAATGTAAATGGTGTTGAAGGCCTTTATGCCTTTGTTATTGGTGCTAGTTTTACTGGCCATTTTGAATTTCTTTGGTTATCTCAAATCTATAAATAATTATTGATAAACAATAATTAAGTATTAATTAAAAATAATTTATGGCGCGGACCAACTTTTAATTATCTAAACAACTAGCTTTTTTCAGCACAAGATGGATTAGATCTGGTGTTTTGCAGATATACTGATGCGGGCAACATTATACCAAAAAAGATTAAATACAATGCATTGGACA
>JBCCSU010000026.1:0-29963 GCA_039199635.1 Bacteroidota bacterium
CTGACTAAAAAGGGAAAGGCTCAGTCAAGAATTAATGAGCACTCTACACCTACAAAAGTTCAAAACAGATAAAGCGATAGCACCTGCATAGCTAATTGTAACAACAGCCAGGTTGAGTCGTCATGAGTTTATCATGACGCATCTTTTCAAACTCACCACCCTACGTAATCTGACCTGTGTTTTTCTAGGCTTCACTTTTTTCACCTCTGGCATGGCCAAGCTATATGTCGATCATGCGTTTATCGGTTTCATCGGCCCGGTATGGCTGGAAGAGGAGTTAAGCAAATATGATCTTGGCATGTACGCGCGATTCATTGGGTATGCTCAGGTAGTGATCGGGTACTTGCTCTTGACCGTCCGGTATTCTACACTGGGGGCGGTAATGCTCGTTCCTCTTGTTGGGAATATTTTTATGGTAACCGTGTCCATGAACTGGACTGGCACCCCCTATGTCTTAGCCATTTTATTGTTGATGAACGCCTTCGTTTTATGGACTGATCGAAAGCGATTACTACCTATTGTTGGATATAACACCAATGTGGAAGCGCGCAGGCAATCTACAAAAGGGGTTTTGACTTGGCTGACGAGCCTGGCACTCATCGTTTTGAGTATCAATATCTCTTACTTATTTCAGCCCATTGCTTACACGATGGTGGTACTTGGTATAGGGTTGGCTATTTGGTCTTCTCGGCTGAACCGTTAGTGACCACAAAATATTTACTAAAAACTAATCCTTTGGCCTTATACGCTGTTAGGTCTCAACAGCAATACAACTAAAATAAATATTTACCAAAAGCGTCTAAGTTTTAGGCTTCATTTTAGTGTTTATTGGCATGCGCTATTTCTTTTCTTTCTTAATGTCTTTCAAAATTTCTTTTTCAGTTTTATCAATACGTCTTTGTATTTTTTTGACATCCTCAGAAGGAGGCAAGCTTTCAGGTTTTACACCTCGCTTCAATAAAATATTTCGAACCTCGTTATTATTGTCAATGTGTTCTTTTGTAATAGCTGAATCACCTAATAGATCTTTATCTATAACATTGTGGCTGGTCAATTCAGTTGCAAAATCCTTTGCCTTAATTAAAAGAGTGGGTAAAAAGTCAGCTAATGGTCTGCTGGAAGGAACTCCTAGTTGTTTTTTCATAAATTGAGTTGTTCTTCCTCCAAAAAGTGCCTTATCTCCTTCAGAGCGAATCAATGCGAAACTTCGATTGTCGACTCCTCGTTCATAGATTATTCCTGATAACTTTTTCTCCGATTTGGATAGTTTTTCTCTTGCATTGACCCTATCAATATCAAGTAGCCTTTTTTCAATTAACTCTTGTTTCCTTGTTTGGAATGCAAAATATGTTTGAGCAAATGCAATTTCCGGTTTGGAAGGTTCTCCATTTTGAGCTACTAAATAACAAGCATATCTTGTAAGAGCAACGTCTTCAACCTCTCTGGTTGCTCCACTTCCCAAAGCGACCTTTTTGTGGTACACTACAAAATGGTCTGATACTTTCTCTCCAGAACTTTCACATGCCGTTGAAGCTCTTTGAACTAAGTTGGTAAAAGTTCTCCATTCGCTATAATTGAAAATGTTCATTAATTCTCGTGCGCTCCAACACTCTAATCCATCAAGGTTATAACAAGCATCTTCAAAAACTTTGAAAAGCTCAGAAATTAATTCTTTTTTCATAGAAATAAAGGTAGAAACTTACACTATGAATGCCAATATCGCAGCTTTGGAATGAACAAAAAACTATAATTTAAAATATTCATATAATGCCTATTGCATTGATTAGCAATAATATAAACGACAACAAACGATTACAAATGTAATTTAAACGAATACAAATAATTAATATACGGATCAAACCCATCTGTCTCTTTTTCTTTGCCTCGGCGAATCGGAAATACCGGTTAGCTGATAATTAAAAGTTTTATTATTTAAACATTAGCATCATGAAAAATTTAAGAAACAGCGTACAATTGATCGGAAGGCTTGGTAAAGATCCTGAAGTAAAAACATTAACATCCGGAAAGAGCCTGGCTACCTTCACCATGGCTACTTCAGATAGTTACTACAATGGCGATGGTGAAAAGGTGGAAGATACTCAATGGCACAACATTGTAGCCTGGGGGCCAAAAGCAGAGGTGGTTTCCAAGTATCTAAACAAAGGAAAGGAAGTGGCCATTGAAGGCAAGCTCATACACAGGTCTTACGAAACGTCTGCCGGAGATAAGCGGTACATCACTGAAATCAATATGAACGAATTGTTGATGATCGGGGGAAAGAAAGATTAAGTAAAACTGAAAAGAAGTGGCGGATTTACCACTCCGCTACTTTTGTCCTACCTTAACCACATTATTATGAACAATTCAGGCCCACTCGAAATCCTTAAAAGTGTTTTTGGTTACAACGCGTTCCGCCCGTTTCAAAAAGACATTATCGATAGTGTTTTATCCGGTCAGGATACAGTGGTACTCATGCCTACCGGAGGTGGAAAATCTTTATGTTATCAGATACCTGCACTGGTAAAAAGCGGGACTGCCGTTGTGATATCCCCTTTAATTGCCTTAATGAAAGACCAGGTAGATGCGCTTCGCTTACATGGTGTAGCGGCAGCTTACTTGAACTCTACCCAAAGCCAGGAAGAGCAAAGCCATATCTTTTCTCAGCTCCGAAGTGGAGAGTTAAAGTTACTTTACCTCGCCCCGGAGAGGTTGCTGGGCAAAGAGGAGCAATTCATATCGTTTATTGCCGAGTTAGACATATCACTTATTGCAGTGGACGAAGCCCACTGTATCTCTGCCTGGGGCCACGACTTTAGGCCTGAGTATCTACTGCTGGCTAAAATAGGAAAGGCCCTGGGCAGTGATGTTCCCATAATCGCGTTAACGGCTACAGCCGATGAACTCACCCAAAAGGATATCATTAATAAACTGGAATTACCTGATCCAAAAGTATTTATTACGGGCTTTAACCGGCCCAATATCCAATACCTGGTAAAACCGAAAGCCAATACCTATCATCAACTCGTTGAATTTTTAATGCAGCATAAAGAGGACAGCGGCATTATCTATACGTTACGAAGAAGGGACACGGAAGAGCTGGCCGAAAGGCTTACCACAGATGGTTTTTTAGCCAAACCTTATCATGCCGGCCTGGACAGAAAGGTTCGCGGTCAGCACCAGGAAGAATTTCTTAAAGACGAGGCCAAAATTATTGTAGCCACTATTGCTTTTGGAATGGGAATAGATAAGTCCAATGTACGGTATGTCGTACATATGGACCTACCCAAAAATGTGGAAGGATACTACCAAGAAACGGGACGTGCTGGGCGGGACGGACTCCCCAGCACCGCACTGATGTTCTATTCCTACAGTGACTTTTATACGATGCAAAAGCTGGTAGCCGTACCTGAAAATCGGGAACAATCTGCCATAATGGAAGAAAAGCTAAGGCAAATGGCGAATTACGGCAGTCTGAAAACATGCAGGCGAAGATTTTTATTGGAATACTTCGGTGAGCAAGCGGACTCACATTGCGGTAATTGTGATAACTGCCTCCATAACTATGAAGAGATAGATGCTACTAAAATTGCACAGAAAGCGCTATCCGCTGTAGCGCGGTTAAGCCAGCGATTTGGTGCTACTTATGTTATAGACTTTTTAAGAGGATCTCAGTCCGTGAAGATCAGGAATGAACATAAGCAGTTAAAAACTTATGGAGCAGGATCGGACCTTTCTAAAGATGACTGGCGGCATTATATTAATGAGTTGATCCATGAAAACCTTCTAAAAAGATCAAAAGGAGAATACCCAGTTCTGGAACTAACGGATAAAAGTCACGAGGTACTCAAAGGTAATCTGCCTGTAAAACTTACGAAGGCCGTGCAGAAGGAAGCATCTGTGGTAAACGAGTCAACCTTGCTTCATGCAGGCCTGGCACAAAAGCTAAAAGACCTTAGAAGAATACTCGCTGACAGCGAAGGCGTGCCCGCGTATGTGGTGTTTTCTGATGCTACACTTCACGAATTGGTCAATTTTCTTCCCCATAGTTCGGAAGATCTAACCCATATCAGCGGTTTTGGCGCAATTAAAGTGCAGCGTTACGGAGAGGTGATCCTGGATGAAATCAAAATGTACTGTACAGATCATCAACTGGATTCAAACATGCCTGTTATCCAGTCTAGACCTAGGAAAAGAAATCGAAAAACGTCCGGAGAGACGTATTTAAAAACGTTTGAACTATTCCGGTCAGGGAAAAGCCTGAAGGAAATAGCGGAAGAGCGCGGGTTGGCCATAGGAACTATAGAATCGCATTTTGATCAACTCATTCGTCTGGGTAAAGTGAAGGCCAAAGACATTTTAGACGAAGAAACTATTGCTGTTATTAAGGAGGCTTTTTCTAAGGTGGATGCGATAGGTCTGAAACCGGTTAAAGAAGAACTAGGGGATGCTTTCAGTTATGGTGAGATCAGGATTGTAGCAGCTGATTTGAAGTCTTGATCAGATGAAATGTTAGGCTTTCAATAAGAAGAAAGATAATTTGGAAAAACGCATGAATGTATCTCCATTAGTTAGGTCATCCCAAACATATATTCTCCCGTCAAGTACATGAGGTGCAAGCGGCATGTATTTGAGTTTACCGTCTATAAGGCCCTTATGTGCCTCGTCCTCCCATGTACCCAAGCCAAAATGCCCTTCATTACTCAATGTCGCTATTTCAGAAATCCTTTGAAACAGTTCAAAAGTAGAAAAGCCGCCTTCTATTGAATTAACAATCCGGTCTGCCTCTCTCTTAAAATTAGGATTGTAGGGTTCCAATGCTGGATTATAAATTTCTATCTGCTTTATTAAATATTCAAGATCTTCCTTTACTTGTTCTTGCGTGTAGCGCTGAGAAAACATCGGAAACGGTAAAAGAAATGCTATTAATAGAATGCCTATAATCTGCATTGTTCTAATTGATTATTAACAAGTCCTAAAAACTTTTAAGTTTAAACTTAATTTAAATAAAAGTGAATAGATACGTAGCCTTTTTACGAGGGATCAATGTAAGTGGCCATCATAAACTTCCTATGGCTGAACTACGCCAAATGATGCTTAACTTGGAATTTGAAGAGGTAGTTACTATCCTCAATTCTGGAAATATTGTGTTTAGTTCTTACTCTAATGATATACAGCATATTGCTGATACGATTGCCAAAAACTTAGAGCAATCCTATGGTTTTACTGTACCTACGGTAGTAAAGAAAGGAGACTTTATACAGCAACTTTTGATTCTTGATCCTTTTAAAGGTGTTGAAATCACCAAGAAAGTACGATTATACGTGTCATTTCTTATGGATGACCCGAAAGCAGACCTAAGTCTTCCTTGGGCCAGTGAAGATGGTTCTTATAAAATTCTCACTATTATAGAAAATACAGTGATCAGTATGCTTGACTTGGAAGCTACTGGCACTCCAAAGGCTATGGAAGCACTGGAGAAGTTCTATGGTAAGGAAATCACTACGCGAAACTGGAATACTATTAATCGCTTAGCTCAAAAGCTGTGACTATGGGATTTAGTACAGTTACGTATTAAATCTTTGGTAACTACTAAAACAAAACTTAATAAACAAAATGGGCGGTTGTCCATGGCAACCGCCCAAACCCGTTAACTATCGGCTAATTTCACATCTCTGGTATTCTTCTGCACGGCAATGGCTGAAAACATACTTAAAATGTAAGACATAGCGTAAAATCCTTTTTCACTCAAAGTCAATTCAGCATTCCAAAGGCCGATAACCAGTAATACAATAGCTGTTATTGTGCAAAACCAACTAAGTCCGTAATATATCTCCGTAACAGGAATGCCCTCCAACTTATCACGCACACTTTTTTGTACAGAAACCACTGAAAAAAGTCCGAAGAGCATAATGGTAAAATAGTAGCCTTTTTCACTCAGAAACATATCAGCATTCCAAAGGCCAATAAAGTAAGCTGTAATCCCAGCAATTAATGCTGTCCAGGAAGCGCCAATAAAGGCATTCGATGGCTTAGCAGCATTCAACTCTTTTTTAGCAGCGTACTTCACTTCTTTGTTTTCTTTAATCTCGTTCATAGGTATTAACGTTTGATTATGAAAGCAAAGTTGTCATGCAGCTAAAAGCTATGCATTTACATATGTAAAGAAATAAACTATTCTTTTTTTGCTCTAATACGGCTCAGTTGGGTAGGAGTAATTCCCAAATAAGAAGCAATATGATACTGCGCAATCTGATTTTCCAGTCCGGGGTGCTCCTCTTGAAAAAGAGCATATCTTTCTGAAGCATCATTCATAACCAATGAGATCTCACGTTTCTCTTTTTTTACAAAGAAGTCTTCTGCAATAGTGCGGTTTAATCGCTCAATCATAGGGTGTTCTTCGTAGAGGTTGAGAATTTTCTGGAAATCAGTTTCTACCATTTCGCAATCAGTCAGGCACTCTATATTGATCTGATTCTTTTCTTTAGTGATCAGTGAAGTGTAAGCGCCTACAATCGCCGGATTAGAAAAAAAGATCTTATTGAATTGCTCTCCTCCGGGACTTTGGTAGTATGCTCTAAGTAATCCGCTTTCAACAAAGGCAAGCTTTTTAGCTGTTTGACCCGACTGTGCATAATGGTCACCTTTCACCAGGTTGACCGGCTGAAATAGATCTAGCAACGCTTTTAACGATTCTTCAGGTACTTGCGTGAATCTTAAGAGGTAGGACTTGAATGACGTCACCTTTAAAATACCTCCCCATGTGTTTTACTCATTAAGTAATTCGCCACAGGCTTTACATTATTACAAATAGCCACGGCTGTATTGGATAACCATGGTGCCCCAAACATTTTTTGTATTCTCCTGCCTGTCCGCAATCTGTTTCTAAACATATTACTCCACCGAACAGTATATTCTTTCTCTATGGTTTCTCTATTAAAATTGGGCTGTAAGCCGTATTTCAACACGGTTTCAGCAACCATTTTACCGGAATGGATAGCGATAGCCATACCATTTCCACAGAGTGGCGTGATCATGCCCGCAGCATCACCACACATTAAAACATGGCTTTCTACAGGCTTCTTTGTATCAAAAGAGATCTCATTAATCACCTCAGGCTTTTCAAATAGAAACTCGGCGTTATTAAAAATAGCATTGAGAAAAGGATTTTTCATTAAAATATTCTTTTCCATTTTTGGTATGCTTCCTGTTTGCCTCAAGTTTTCTCTCTCTGCCAGATAACAGAGGTTTAAAGTATCCTCACCAACACTATTTATTCCACAGTATCCACCCTTGAAGTTATGCAGTGCTACGGTATTTAAATCATGGGCCTCGTATTTAATGTGGTATTTCACGCCAATGTAGGGCGATCTTTTCTTTATAAAAGCGCGATTTAGCTTTTTATCCAGTGCCGATCGTTTGCCAAAAGCGCCAACGATAAAATCTGCTTCGTATTCATTTTTACTTGTTTTTATCTTGAATTTATCGTTCTCAAAACTCAGGTTGCTTACCCTTTCATGTATAACTTGTACTCCACTCTCTATGGCCTTTTCGGCTAAAAATTCATCGAGTATATAACGGCTGATACCGAACCCTCCAAGGTCTAAGGGTAGTGTAGCGCTTTTACCGTTTATGGAAGTAAGCTGAAAGCGAGTAATATTTGCTGGTTTTACTTTCTCAGGGAAAAGATTATTCGTTTCTAGAAATGATCTTACCTCATTAGATATATATTCCCCACAAACTCGATGAAAGGGGTATTTTTTTCGTTCGAAAAGTTGAACGCTCATACCTTGCCTGCTTAGTATTATGGATGCTACTAAACCACCTAAACCACCCCCTATGACTACAACTTTAGACATTCATATTTTTCAAAATCCAGACTTAAACCTTTCTTACAAATCAACAATGGACATAGACGATCGTTTATCTAAGCGTAAACAATTTTAGGTATTCTTCTTTATTAAGATCATTTGAGCGGGTAGGTATTTTTATCGCGCTATTTCTTTCCGAAAGTAACATTTGTATAACCCTGAAGAAGGTTTTCTATGGCTAAATTTGCTTAGTGAGACGAAATCTATTGGTATAAAATTCACCATCACGCCTTACCCTTAACCTCAATCGCTTATTTTCCTTGGCATTTAGAAAAGCAATAATGTTAGAAAGTGTCATATTCTGTGTGCTTACGTTATTAATGGACACAATACGGTCACCCTTTTTAAATCCTGCCGCTTCGCCAGGTGATTTTTCCCTTACCGCTACTATCTCATAATCCTGCAAGGCACTTCCCTTTGCTTTCACCACAATGCCGCTCAAATTATAGGTAAATGCCTTTTTATAGGACTTTCCTTTTTTCAGATATATCTTTTCTTGGGGGTAATTAAAAATGACTTTGAACCTAGTCAAAATTTCACCCCCGATAGAGCCATGTCTAAATACGCTGGTGCTTTTGATACTATCTAATACAGCATTTTCTTCTGGAAAAGTTGCAATAAGATCGCTCCAGTATTCATCCCCCATTTCAAACTTAGCCAGGCGGGCTATCCGGCCGTCAAGTACACCTCCCAAGCCTCGGCCCAAGGTGCTTTTTATGTTATTTTCAGGGATATATATCCGGTCGTCACTATCTTCTTCCAAGAATAATCCATGGCTGGCCCCTGAGTCGATCATAAGCTTTAAATCCAGCTTATTACCATCTTTATACGTTACTGTACCCTGAATGTAAGGTTTAGTATCCTCAATGGTAATGGGTATTTCATCATAGCGGCGTTTCTTTTTGAAGTGTTCCGGAGTGGTAAGCGTTAACATTCTAGTGTCATAATTAATTTCTACCACAAATCGGCTGAAGACTTCATAACCCAAGATACCATTCACATTAACTCCGAGATAATTTCTAAGCTCCAAGTAATCCTGTTCCAATACTAACATAGAGTGACCTTTTCCCTTAATGTAAGGAGGTAAAGTAAGAGATACTCCGCTGGTGACATATGCCTCCACCAATTTATCTCCGCCTAAACCGGCAATGGTATATTTCTTATTGTAGCTTAAATTCAGGATATCACTGTAAGCTTTTTCGGTAAGAATGGTCGTGCGTACTCCTGTATCCAGTACAAATTTAAGCGGCAATTGATTATTAATAATAACAGGAATAACGATCAGGTTACTGTAGATCTCAAAGGGTATTTTTACTTTTTTAGCATCCCCCACTATGTGGAAGCCAAGTGTTTGGTTTTGGCTCTTAACGATATAGGGAACAAACGCTAAAACAAGTGTAAAAAGAACAAAACGGTAAAATCGAACCATAGAAAACCTTCCTTAGTAAAAATTAAGGATTTTTTAGACAATACTTTTATACTGCCAACATAATTTCGTTAATGTTATCATCAAATAACCCATTTTACGGGATTTTAAGTCTTGTCCAATTTATCCCAAATAGAAAAATCATCAAATATGTAGTTCTTTAGCTGATCAATAGCCGTTTCCGGATAAGTGATTTCAATAATGAGTTGACGATTTTGAGGCTTAAGGAAACCCATTTCCACCATATGATCCAGCTGCTGCAAGAAGGTGCTGTAAAAACCATTTACATTCAATAAACCGACAGGCTTCTTGATTAGTTCAAGCTGTACCCAGGTTAAAATTTCAGCCAATTCTTCTAACGTGCCAAAACCCCCGGGCATAGCTATAAACCCATCAGCCAGTGTTGCCATCTTTTGCTTTCGAATATGCATTGAATCTACTACATGAAGCTCAGTCAGGCCGGTATGACCTACCTCTTTTTCCCAGAGAAAATCGGGGATCACACCAATTACTTTTCCACCATGAGCTAAGACAGCGTCAGCGAGTATACCCATTAGACCAACCTTACCGGCTCCAAAAACCAATTGACTATTATGCTCGGCTATTTGCTTACCAAGGGATCTAGCTGCTTCAGCGAATACCGGATTATTACCGGAACTAGATCCACAAAAGACACAAATTCTTTCCATGATGTTAAAAACGCTTTTAATTATAAACTTTACAAGTTAAATAAAGCTCATATAGTTATGGCTCTAAACCTGAAACCACTTATCTCAGAGTTTGTTAACTGAAAAAGGGTATAAAGGGGGACGGCCGAATCCGAAAGTGGCGTTCTTTTTTTAGCTGGCCTTTAGCCTTAAGAACTATTTGTATTTTAGATTATAAATAATGGGTGAGGTAGGAGAGTTATTTAAAAAAATATTATTCAGTTGAGCCGTCTATATCATGCTTATTATTACTAAACATCTTATTGGGTAGGATTATTGGCGATATAATTGCTGCAACGAATAAGACTAAAACGACTATTAATGCTCCCATGATAGCTATATTAATATATACAATGACAAATATACTGGTGCTGATCAAAAATAGCAATAAGAAAATATTTCAAAAGGCATCTCTATTCCTTTTGGTGTTTGCATACATATGTCCCTTCACGTTGAAGGGTCAAACTCAGCTTTTTTCATCGGATAGCACCGTATACGCTATTGGAGATATTGAAAATGGATTAAAACAAGGCAGGTGGCAAGTTTACGACTCTTCAGATGTCAAAATTGAGGAAGGTGAATATGACCGCGGAAAAAGGATAGGTACCTGGTATACGTATTACCCGAAAGAAAAAGTAAGGTCTCGGATTGAATTTAAAAATGGACAGCCGCAATCGTTTATAAAGTATTATGCTACTCAGCAGGTAAAGGCTCGCGGAAAATTTAAAGACGGTAAAAAAGACGGAAAGTGGAATCAATACTTTATCTCTGGAGAGGTGAACATCACAGAAACATATAAAGATAACCTCAAAAACGGAAAGTCTGAGGTCTTTAACATCTATGGAGAAGCTTTAGGGGAAATGAATTACGAAAATGATACGTTGAATGGGCCTTACAAAGAATACAACGAATTCGGCTATACAGCGGTAGAAGGAGAGTATAAAAACGGCAAAAAGGAAGGTAAGTGGGTTGAAAACTTTAATATAGGAAGGAAAGCCAAAGTAAAGCTGTATAAAAATGGGATCCCTAACGGTAAATGGCTTGAATTCTATCGTAATGGCGATTTAAAATCAGAGGAGCACTATGATATGGGAACCCCTAAGGGTACCTGGAAAGCATATCATGAGAATGATCAGTTGGCTGAAGTAACCTTTTACCAGGAGGGCTGGAAGGATAGCACTTACTTAAGTTATCATCCTAACGGAAAAATAAGTACCCAGGGTTTTTATGAAAATGGTGTAAAAACTGGTAATTGGAGGTATTTTAATCAAACAGGCTATATCGTAGAAGAAGGTAAATTTTTGAACGACAAGCAAAACGGTCAGTGGTTTTACTATTACAATAACGGAAAACTAAAGAGCATCGGAGGCTTTATAAATGGATTGGAAGATGGTTTATGGGGACTTTTTCATCCTGATGGCCAACTTATGCAAGAAGAGACCTGGGAATTAGGAAAATTAATGAATGTATCTTCTTACTACACAATTACGGGTAAAGAGCTAAATCCAGGGAGTTTGAAAGATGGTAACGGACTTAAAATAAACTACTATTCAAACGGAAAAAGAGAGATAGAATGTGAGTTTAAGAATGGCGTACCTCACGGAAAATGGACCTATTACTATGAAAACAATGATTTGGCGGAGCAAGGTCAATTTATAAATGGACTGAGAGAGGGAGATTGGTTGTATTACTATCAAGGTGACAAGAAAGAGTCTGAAGGTACTTATACAAAAGGGGCTAAAACGGGTATCTGGAACTATTATTATAAGAACGGTAGGTTAAGAGAAAAAATTGATCACGATAAAGAGCAACCTAATTAGTCAGAAGTGAGTATACTAGTACCACTATACTTCTAGTAACTATGAAGAAGCTGATCATTTTTGGAGGTATCACCGTAGCGCTGATAGCTTTAGTGGCTATAGTGATGAAAATGTACACTAAATCCTTTAGTCCGGCAGATACCGTGTCTTATGAAAATGAAGGGTTGAACATTGTGGTTAACTATTGCCGCCCTTTCAAAAAAGACAGACAAATCTTTGGTGAGCTTGTACCTTATGGAGAGGTTTGGCGAACAGGCGCTAATGAACCAACTACATTCACGCTAAATCAGCAGGTGAAAATCAAAAATAATCTCTTAGAACCAGGTACATATAGCCTTTGGACAATTCCAAAAGAAGATGCCTGGACTGTCATATTCAATAGTGACGTTCCGAACTGGGGAGTTAAGGTGCCTTCGGGTGAAGCTAACCGCGATCCTGAAAATGACGTGCTCACCGTGGTAGTACCTGCCATCAAAACACAGGACCTGTTTGAACAATTTACGATCTCTTTTGATAAGCTAAAAGAAGAACTGGATATGGTGTTAATGTGGGAAAATACGCTCGTAGTGGTTCCAATGTATACCCAATAGTCTACATTTCTAAAATTCGTAAGTACATTTTGCGGATTTCAATAGGTTCCTCAGGTTTTACTTCTGACCCATTGCTATCTTTATCTATTTTAACGGAAGTATCTATCCTTGATTCATCTATGCCTCTTTCTATCAGATAGTCTTTTACGGCAGTTACTTCGGCCTCAGTCCTATCATTGTGATAAGTATACTTGAGTTGAAGCTCTTCTACCATTTCGTACCGTATTGAATCTTTCCCTTCTTCTTGATCAACCAATGTGCTATCTAAAGAGAGAGAATCATCAGGAATAGAATCTTTTAATAGTACAGTTGTATCTAACTCCAAGGGTACTTCACGTGTAATGTAAACCGAGTCAACTAATACTTCCGTGAGATCTGCATCAGAGGGTATGCTGTCACTTCTGTACCCGTTCAGCGATGAAATCAACTCCACTCGCATCGTGGGATTTTTCCGAAGCATGTTTGATATTCTGCGTAGCTCAAATGTAGAATTATCCTTTAAGACAGCTTTGTTTTCTTCAAACCTAATTTCGGTTTCATAAGACTTCTCCAGTTGAATAGGCTCCAACCGAATATTTAAGGTTTGCTTATCTCTAACCCCTACGGTGTTGAGATCAAACACTTTAGAATAATACATGACCCCTGATTCTAGCGATTCTACGGCGAGATCATAAGAGGCTCCTTCATTAAGTACAATGGCAAACTCTCCGTTAGACCCTAGTTTTTCATTCCATAATCTATCTCTTTCATCCACATTAAAAATAGTGAGATTAGCTGATATAGGATCACCTGTTTCACCATTTACCACCTTTCCTTTTATGCGCATAACTTTGGTTGGCTGTAGGTCTTCCGGTATCAGCTTCATCACTAATTGGCTGTTTCTTCCCGTGTTTTCCGCAACGTACATATACCGGCCCTTCGCATCAGTACTAACAAATTGGTCATTTTTATCCGTATTTAAAAAGTCAAGAGGAACTGGTTCCGTCCATTCATCGCCCTGCTTTTTAGTCATGTAAAGATCCAACCCACCTACTCCGCCAAATTGATCAGATGCGAAAATCATACTTATCCCGTCCGCTAATAAGCGCGGAGTTTGCGAATTACCGGTGTTTATGTTTCCGGGAAGATCCTCCGGTTCTGACCAGCCCCGGTTTGTTCTTTTCGAGCGAACAATTCGACATCCGGAAGCCCCGCCATACTCGCTCATTTTATCGCAACGCATATAGTATAGATATTCTCCATCCGGAGATAAGCAGGGAGCGCCCTCATTCTCCCGAGAGTTAGCGGGCGCCCCTAGATTTTTAGGAGCCTCCCAGTCATTTCCTCTGCGTTTACTGCTCCATAGGTCAAATCCGCCTAAGCCTGATTTTCTGGATGAGAAGTACATCATATCCGCGTCAAAGCTTAAGCTATAACCTCCTCGAAGATTTAAGGTGGGCCTATTAATAAGCTTGTTTACTTCAATACCATCATGCCAGGTACTAACCGTTTTTTTAGTGGCGGTCATCATGGCATGATGGCCTTCATCCGTATAGTCATGTAAATACAATAGAGTGCTGCCATCACCGCTGATAAAAGGAGCATAATAATTAATGGAAGGCTTATTGATGTTTGAAGGCAGTAATCTTGTTTTAGCCTGAGATAACACTAACGGTATTGTGAGTAAAAGTAGTAGTATTGAAGCAAGTATCGAACGTATCATAGTTTCATCATGAGGGTTAAAGACAATATAGGTATTAATATGCTACTTTTCGAAAAGTATCTTTAAATTGATTTTTTAGTATTTGAAATGAGATATCTGACTTTAATTGTATTTCTAGCCGCAGGCTATATATCAAAAGCGCAGCGGCTTGAAACTGTTGTTCAGCGTGGACACTATGAAGCGGTAAAGTCTGTAGCATTCACCCTGGATGGTAAGTATCTTCTCTCTGGCAGCCGTGATAAATCTATAAAGCTCTGGGAGCTCGCTACAGGGCATGAAATCAGAGCTTACCTTGGGCATAGGTCTACTATTAATGACATTGCACTTACGCCAGATGGTAAATACTTTGTAAGTGTATCAGCAGACTACACGGCCAAACTATGGAACATAGCTTCTGGTGAATTAGTCAGGACTTTCAAAGGCCATACTAATTATTTGACATCAGTAGCTATTTCTTCAGATGGTAGGTATCTATTAACGGGAGGGTTCGATTGGGAAGTGATCCTATGGAGCATGGCTGATGGTAGCGAAATTAGACGATATAAGGCAGACACTGATAAAGGTCTAGGTTACGGAGTAGATGTCTCCTTCAGTAGTGATAATAAGCAGATTTATTTAGGTAGTGATAACCGTGCTGTGCGCATTTATAATATCGATAATGCTGAAGAGCAAGTAGACCTGAAGCCGGAAAAAGGTTCATGCGGAGGGTGCGGAACGTTCGTATATCCGCTAAAAGACCGAATAATAGCGGCTAGTAATAGCGGAAAATTGAAAATTTATGATTTGAGGAGTAACTCTATTGAAAAAGAATTATACACCAACCCAGAAGAATTTAGTGGGTTAGACTTCGATGGTAAGGATCGGATATTGGCCACTACGATGGATTCCATCAAACTCTTCAGTCTTTCCAAAGGTAAGCTTCTTTGGGAGCGTAAGGTGGATTCAGAAAAAGAAATTACAGATGCCCACCTCAGCCCGGACGGAGATACGATAGCGCTTGGCGGCGATGATCATATCATTCGGCTGCTAGATTCCTATACTGGCCGGACGCTGGTTAAACTTGATGGATTTTTAAATCACCAGGATAAAGGTGGACTAGACTACGATGCCAACTATTGGGATAGATACATAAAAAAATATACAGATCTGAAAAATGATATTGCCATCAGCCCGGATGGAAAATTACTTGCCAAAGGGAAGCCCGGAAAGTCAGTAAGATTATGGGATTTCAAGGCGGGTAAAATTGCTAAAGATCTTGTGGGGCATGGGAGAGTAGTACTCACCATGAAATTTTCAAAGGATGGAAAACATCTGCTGACAGGAAGTGCCGATAATACCGCCAAGTTATGGGATTTAGAAACCGGAGAGGCAGTACAAACTTATCAAGGGCACCGTGAGGTAGTTTTCACTGTGGCTTTTAGTGATGATGGTCAGAAAGTAGCTACAGGCAGCTGGGATGGCACGGCCAAAATATGGAACAGAACCACGGGTGAACTTCTGAGTACACTTGTGTTTGAACAGGCCTCTCCTTACCAGCTTGAATTTGTGAATAACGACATCTATTTAATGGCGGCTCAACTGGATAAAACCTTAAAATTATGGGAGATAGATAGTAAGAGGCCAGTTCGAGATTTTATCGGGCATACTAACGTGATCCACTCCTTTAATATTCACCCCACCCAACCTGTGATGGCATCAGCCGGCTGGGACGGCAAAGTAAAAATTTGGGACATTAACACAGAATTACAGCTTTACCGATTTTCAGATCACATTGGCTCGGTTTATACGGCCATTTATAATAATGGCGGTGATGTGCTAAGCACAGCGGGAGAAGATCGTGTTATCAAAATCCGGGATGCAGCCCAAAATTATATTTTGAAAAAAGAGTTAGTAGGACATAGCGCCCCGGTAACTAATCTGGCCTACACCCCTGATGATAAATACCTGATAAGCTCATCGGAGAATGGAGAAGTAATAGTGTGGGATATGAGCAGTGGCAAGGCACTTATCAACTACATTACGCTTGACCAAAGGGAGTGGATGGCTGTGAATGCTGACGGCCATTTTAATGCTACAGACGGAGCCTTTCAAAATATCGTCTTTGTAAAAGGTATGAAGAGCTACAGTGTAGATCAATTCTTTGATGAATTTTATGAGCCCACTTTGATTAAGGATATATTTTCTAATCGGCAAGGGAGTAGATCAAATATGCTTGATAAGATGCAAGAATCCCCGCCACCAGCCATTGAGATTATGACACCTAAGAATAATCAGGCTTATGACAGCCGGGGCGTGGATATGCTCTTTAAGGTAATAGACGTTGGGGGAGGTGCAACAGAGGCAAAGCTCTTTCAGAACGGGAAAACTATTCTTACAAAAGGGCTACAGGTAAAGCCAGGAAAGTCCCAGGTAGTGGAACATAAGTTTGACTTAGTCCCTGGAATCAATGTCATAGAGGTATCGGCTTCCAGCAAGGGAGGTATTGAATCCCAAAAAAGCCGGATAAATCTGCAATTTGGCGGTGATCTCAAATCAACACTCTATTTGTTAGCCATAGGTATTAATGAATATAAAAATGAGTCGCTGAATCTTAACTATGCTTCTGCTGATGCACAAGGTTTTGTGCAACTAGTTAAAACGCATACTCAAGAGCTTTTTGAAAGTGTGGAGGTGGTTTCTATTTATGATAAGGATGCTACTAAAGAGAATATTTTGACTAAACTGGATGAACTGAAAGAACAGATTCGCCCTCAGGATGTACTTTATCTTTATTATGCGGGTCACGGCAGTATGGTAGATAATAATTTCTATTTCATACCTACGGATAATACTAAGCTTTACAATGATGAGAAACTTAAAAAGACAGGTATTTATGCCGGAGAACTTCAAGAAAAGTTAAAAGCTATTGCAGCTTTAAAACAGGTGGTAATCGTGGATGCTTGCCAGTCTGCCGGCGGTGCGGAACTTCTGGCTCAGCGTGGCGCTACTGAAGAGAAAGCGCTCGCTCAGCTGAGCAGAAGTACGGGCATACACGTATTGGCAGCAGCCGGTAGTGAACAGTTCGCCACTGAATTCACGGAGCTGGGGCATGGTCTTTTCACTTATGTACTGCTCGAAGCACTTTCCGGAAAGGCTGATGGTGCACCAAAGGATGGTAAGGTGACCATTTATGAGCTTAAGGGCTATCTTGAGGACCAAGTGCCTGAATTATCGAAAAAATACAAAGGAAAAATGCAGTTTCCACATACCTTTAGCAGAGGACAAGACTTTCCACTTGTTGTTGATCAATAAAAATTATCTTATGGAAATTATTGAGATCATTGGCCACTTTGGAGCTTTATTAAGTAGTATAACCTTTATTCCACAGGTTTATAAAGCCTGGCAAAGTAGGAGTGTAGGCGACCTTAGTTTAGCCATGATGCTGATCGTATTTGCAAGTACAATAGTATGGCTGATCTACGGAGTAGCACTTACCTTATGGCCGGTTATTATGGCAAATTCTATCATCTGCTTTTTAAGCCTACTATTGATCTATTTCAAGTTTAGCTTTAGAAAGGCAAATCAAACAAAATAGTAATGATGGAGTTAATTAAGCATTAATTAATCCAATGAATACTAAGTTAATTTGTCTCTTTCTGGTGCTCAGTCTCAGTAGCTGTCAATTTGGTCGTTTCGTTATTTACAACTTCGCTGATATCACCGACTATAAAAAATTTCCCCAGAAGCCTATTGAAAAAGCTGGAGAACCCTTTTTATTTAAAGATGGGAGTGAAAGATATAGCAAACTAGTGAATAGCATAACGCTCAACACAGAAAAAAATGGCAAGCTGGGTTTAACAGAATTTTTGGAGGAAGAGACCAAGACTGTTGCTTTTATAGTCATTAAAAATGATAGTATCCTGTACGAGAAATATTTTGAGAAGTATAATGAAGCATCAATAGTCACTTCGTTCTCTGTGGCCAAATCTTTTGTTTCAGCTATGATAGGCATTGCCATCCAGGAAGGCCATATTAAAAGTGTAGAAGAGCCCATTACTAACTATATCACCGAGCTGAATCAAGAAGATCCACGATTTAAAAACATTAAAATTGAGCATGTATTAAACATGCGTACCGGACTTAAGTTCAATGAAAACAGCTATACAAATCCTTTTGCAGAAATTGCTAAGCTCTATTACGGACGCAATCATTTAAAGCAAGTTATCAACACTAAAATTGAAGAAGATACTAATGAGTCATATGAGTATCAAAGCATTAATACTGAGATTTTGGCTATTATTATTGAACGGGCAACAGGAAAAAAATTAGCAGATTATTTTGAAGAAAAGATATGGCAGCCGTTAGGTATGGAGTATGATGCTAGCTGGAACATCGACAGTAAAAAGCATGAAACTCCCAAAGGATATTGCTGTCTCAATGCACGTGCTCGTGATTTTGCGAAACTCGGCCGATTATATTTAAAACGCGGAAACTGGGAGGGTAACCAGATCATTAATGAAGATTGGATAGACCGCTCTATTCTTCCTAATGTGGAAAATGGCTGCTATCAATACCAGTGGTATAGCTATGAGAGTTTTAAAAAGGATAGCCAAGGTAAGACGATGTATTTTCCTGATTCTGTTACAGCTGTTCAAGGCATTTCCTCCTCCGGGCAGGTACGGGCCTCTGTAAGAAACCCGGGTCAATACTACATTGAGAACTGCGGCCCGGCATTTATGGCCATTGGGATTCTTGGGCAATTCATATATGTAGACCCCGAACAAGATCTGGTAATGGTACGGTTTGGAAAGAAAAGTGACTTTAACTATCCGTCTTTGTTTTCAAAAATCGGAGAGTTGATAAAAAAATCAGAATAGAATAATGAATAGGTTCAGCTAAAGATCTGATACGCTACTAAAGCACTTACATACGCAAGCGCAGACATATAAATTAACTGCAGAATAGGCCATTTCCAGCCTTTGGTCTCTCGGTATACAATGGCAAGAGTACTCATACATTGCATGGCAAAAGCGTAAAAGATCAGCAATGAAAAGCCAGTAGCGAAATTATACCGTGGTAACCCAGTATCCGGATTGATCTCATTTTGCATCCGTTTCTTAACCGTAGCTTCATCATCAGTGCCACCTATACTGTAGATTGTAGACATGGTACCTACAAAAACTTCTCTTGCTGCAAAAGATGTGATAAGTGCTATACCTATTTTCCAGTCATAGCCCAAAGGCTGAATAGCTGGCTCAATAGCTTTACCGAATATACCGGCGTATGAGTTTTCCAGCCGATGAGCAGAGACCTTATTTTCTAACTCTTCGCCAGCCAACGCTACATTTTCGGTTCTTATCGCCTCTTCTGCCACGTCCATTCTATCACCGGGGCCGTAGGATGCGAGCACCCATAGTATTATTGAAATTGCCAGTATTACCTTGCCGGCCTCCAGAACAAATGTTTTAGATTTTTCATACATAGTGAGGCCCACATTTGCCCATCTGGGCATTTTGTATGTTGGTAATTCCATGACCAGAAAGCTTCTCTCCTTGGTTTTTAAAATAACTTTCATGACAGCAGCTGATCCCAAGGCCGCGAAAAAACCAATGAGATACATTCCCATAAGTGCTAGTCCCTGTAAGTTCAGAAGACTTAAAACCGGCTCATCAGGAATGATCAGTGCAATGACTATCGTATAAATTGGAAGCCGGGCTGAGCAACTCATTAACGGCGTTACAAAAATAGTAATGAGCCTTTCCTTCCAGTTGTCAATAGTACGGGTAGCCATAATAGCCGGGATAGCACACGCAACACCGGATATCAGTGGCACTACACTTCGCCCATTTAACCCGAACTTTCGCATAATTCTATCCATCATAAAAACCACTCGGGCCATATATCCTGACTCTTCTAAAATGGAGATGAAGGCAAAAAGGATCGCGATCTGCGGAATAAAAATGACTACTCCACCTATTCCTGGAATTATGCCTTCAGAAAGTAAATCGGTAAATACACCGGCAGGTAAAACCTCTGAAAACCAACTACTGATCTTAGAAATACTTAGATCAATAAAATTCATAGGTGTCTCAGCCCAGGCAAAAACGGATTGGAAAATGAGAAACAGTATAGTTAGAAAAAGCAGGTATCCAAAAAGCTTGTGAGTGAGAACAACATCAAGTTTTTGAGTCCAATGTTTGGGCAAAACTGTAGAAGTTTCTGTGACTACTTGACGGATAACCTCGTTAATAGCCGCGTAACGTTCCAGAGTTTCTGTTCTCCGGAGCTGATCTTTATTAAAACTGTGTTGCGCCGCTATCTTTTCTACCCGATTTTTTTCCTCAGAGGTTAGGTTACTGTTTATTCTGTATTGCTGAAGCCGCTGGTAAGCTTGATAATCGTTTTCAATAGCAAAAACATCCTTTACCGCTTTCACCGCATCAGGTGCATATGACCCTACATCAAAAATGGGATCGAGCGGATCATTTGGTGATTCTGCCAGCGTTTTCTTCAGTGCATCGATACCTTCACCTTTTCGAGCATCTACAGGCACTACCGGTAAACGAAGCGTTTTCGATAATTTTACATGATCTACTGCAAACCCTGCTTTCCTAACTAAATCCATCATATTCAAGACAAGTATGCAGGGAAGCCCCAGGTCGTAAATTTGGGTGAACAGTAATAGGTTTCGTTTTAAATTAGAGGCATCTACTATTACCACCACCTTATCTGGATAAGAGGGATTGGCTTTATCACCTAAAACATCAAAAACTATCTTCTCATCCTTAGAGTTAGGATAAATACTATACGTGCCGGGCAGGTCGATTACCTCGGCTTTGACCTTTGGAGAAATTTGGCAGTAACCGATCTTTTTGTCTACCGTAACTCCGGGAAAATTTCCTACCTTTTGATTTAATCCGGTTAGATAGTTAAATAGTGAAGATTTTCCGGAGTTAGGGTTACCCACTAATGCTATGCGCATGGAAATTCCTCTTTTTTACTGGATTGAAATTTTAATAGCCTCATTAAGGCGCAATGAAAGATCATAACCAGAAACTTTAACACAAATTGGGTCCCCAAAAGGTGCAGTGTACTTCATGGTAATAAGCTGGCCGGGAAGGCAACCCATTTCCAAAAGTTTAAGCGACAGTTCATCATCCAATAGCTCTTTGATAATGCCGCTCTCTCCCGGATTTAGATCGATTACGCTTTTGCTTTTCAACTCCTATTTAGACCAATTATGATATAACACGAAGATAAATCTCCACCTTATGTAAAACAACTACCACGAATTAAATAGGCCGATATGGAGGATGATCTTGGTCAGGAAACCTTCTGAGAATACCCTAAATGAACGTGAGTTTGATGTAAAATCCTACCTACAGCGTCATTGCGGAATTTTTCTTCTAATCTTTTATTTAAAAGGAAGAAAATATCTGCAATCCCCTCAGGTCGTGTTATGATACATGATAAAATCATCTCTTCTGAAAACTAGATCTGATTTTCTGGTATAAGGACCAGAAATTAAATCGAACTCACGTAAAATTATTAGCTTATCTTAATTACTGGTTATAAACGAGATTCAAAAACTTAGGAACGAGAGGTAAATTTCTTTCAACATGAAGTGCTAATTAAAAAGCTGGTTAATCCCCCGAATTACTCACTTTTTCTACTTCTATGCGGGTTTTGGGTAGCATTTCCGGATACTCTTCCTGTAGAAACGCTATCAGTTTTTCACGCACTAATACGCGCAGATCCCAGGCGGTTGGTGAGTCTTTAGCGCTTACCAGTGCTCTTAGCTCCACGGTAGTTTTATCTGCATTAGTTACTTGTACTACATTCACCTTTTTATCCCATAGCGTAGTGCTTTCTAAAATTTTGGTTAACTGATCACGCACCTGTTCTACCGGCATTCTATAGTCTGTATAGATAAAGACAGTTCCTAGAATTTCGGCTGTGGAGCGGGTCCAATTCTGAAAGGGCTTTTCTATAAAATATGTAGCTGGTACTACCAGCCTTCTCTTATCCCAAATATTTACTACTACATAAGTGAGGGTTATCTCTTCGATCCTACCCCATTCATTTTCCACAACAACTACATCATCAATTCGTATAGGTTGAGTAATAGCTATTTGAAGGCCTGCCAGTATATTTCCAATGAGCTTTTGCGCGGCCAGACCGATGATGATACCCGCTATCCCCGCTGAGGTCAAGAGACTAAGCCCAATTCTTCGAATACTATCAAACGTAATTAACGCAAGGCCCAAAGCTAGTATTACGATAAGTACTATAGCTATGCGCTCAAAAACACGAACTTGAGTGAATACCTTTCTGGCTTGAAGATTATCTTCAGTCTCAATATTATATTGGCTTATCAGCACTATTCTGCCTACCGCTACAAGTTGGATCAATAGCCACGCCCCGGAAAGCACAAAAAGGATATGTTTTAGCTGATCAAACCAAACCCTCTCATAGATAAGTAGCCCGCTAATAAACATCATAAATATCACCAGCAATAAAGGGTGGTATATTTTCCTGATAGCGTTCCGCTCTATACCAAAGTTTACTCCTACTTTTTTCAGAAAATAGAAAAGTATGGAGCCTACAAGCAACGCAGCCAGCAGGCTGGCAATCACCAGTATGAGTTCTAACAAAGGGCTGTCAATATTATAGATCTGGTTATACATCTAGAATTGATTTGATGTGAGTGAACTTCTGATGTCACAATATAATAAACCGGATGGAATACTAATTGCAACCCAATAGATAATTGAAGTCCTAAAATTGAAAGTGATGGAAAACGGCAGACCGTTATTAGAAGAAAGAATAAACCTTGTGAAGCTCAACCTAAAAGAAAAACACCCTGATCTCACCGAAGATGACCTCCAATATCAGGATCATGTGCACCACGCACTTTTCGGTCGGATAGAAAGAAGCCAGAGCAGATGTACGCAGAGAAGCTTCATCAACTTTTGATCACTGTGTATATTATTCAACACAAAATGTAGAGTTATTTAAGCGCGTTTAAATATGAACACTAACCGATTGTACTGTTTAAGCTTTTCAATTTTTATTTGTTTACTATTCTTGTATCAAGCGATTGGGGCGCAAATAGCCGAATTTACGGGTCATAATGATCTTACAGTAAACCTTAGCAATGAAGAAATGAATTTAAGCCTAAAAGCCAATAGGATGCTGGTCTCTTATGAATCATCAGTAGGTTACTTTAAACTGGTGGTACCTTTTAGTGATTTTAGAGTCACGAAAGAACGTGGAAAAGCACGGAAATTTTTCAAAACGCTAAAGTCTGACCTGAAAGGTCATTCGCTGGTGATACGGATCTACGTTAAAGACAGACCCCTTGGCTTAGGAAATTATGAGGGAGATGGAGAAATACTACCGGCACGAGTGGCTTTCGGTGAAATGTCATTTAAGCAAACCGCTCGTTGGTGGGGTAGACTGGTGAATGGCCATATGTTAACTAGGCTGCAGATAAATAATTATTTTGATGCCAACACTAAGCTAGAATCTGGCATATTGGATGACCTTGACCTAATTGAGATATATTCTGAAAACATAAAAATTCACAATTTCGCAGATTTACTAAATTGAGTTTATGCTCACAAAGCCACATCCTCTTCCTCTTCGGTCGTTTCTTTGTCTTCTTCCCGATGTAATAATGACAAACCAAATGTTAGGGCACCTACCCGGCCTAAAAACATAAGAAATATGACGATTAACTTGCCCATGGCGGATAGATCACCGGTTATTCCAGTACTTAATCCTACGGTGCCTAAGGCAGAAATAGCTTCAAATATGACGGAAAACGGACTATTACCATCTTCAGTTAAAAGCAGCAAGAAGATGCCTATTCCTACTATCCCGAAATAGAAAAAGAAATTAGCGACTGCCATCCGTAATCTCAGAGGCGGTATTTTTACTCCCATAAAAATAACTTCTTTAAAACCACGGAGTGTACACCTGGTTATGGCAAACATAGCGGTAATAGTAGTTGATTTAATTCCACCTCCTGTGCCGGCAGGCGATGCCCCGGATAACATTAATATTACTATGAAAAACAATGCTCCACTGGATAATTCGCCAATAGGAACAGTATTAAAACCAACTGTAGTAACGGCAGTCATCGTTTGAAAAAAGGCCATTAACCATTTTGTAGAGGTGATATCATTATGCCAAAGAGTTTCAATAACAAAGAGAACCAAAGTGGCTATCCCTAAGATCCAGAAGGTGAACCTTAAAATGATCTTACTTGTAAATGTAACCTTACTTCTGCCTCGAAAGATGCGTTGGTAGAGATCGGCAAAAACGATGAACCCGATACAACCTGCCAGGGATAAAAAGGCAATGGTAAAATTAAGACCCGGGTGCGTAGCATAGCTTTCAAAACTGGTATTGAAGAGGCTAAACCCTGCAGTACAATACGCGGATATACTGTGGAATATGGAAAACCAAATGGGACGATCTACCCCCGAATCAAAAAAAATAATGTACAGTATTAACGCACCGGCAAGCTCGATTAACAGAGAGAACCAGATCACTATTTTTACAAAGTCCTTGATATTATAATTCTCGGAGATGTCAAACTCAGTTCTTAAGAGATTTGAACTTAGCTTCGATAGCCTTCCACGCCCGCCTACTACAATAAAAGAGGCAATAGACATGTATCCTATTCCGCCGATTTGTATTAATAATATCACTACTATCTGTCCAAATACTGAGTAATTATCTACCACGCTTATGGTAGCCAAGCCGGTGGTGGAGGCTGCAGAGGTTACAATAAAAAGGTTATCAAGTGTAGATATGTTCGCTTGCTGGGCCCAAGGTAAACTCAACAATATGATTCCTGCCATTACCATGATCAGATATCCAAAAATCAATACGGTGGAAGGCTGGAAGCTGGGTATTAAACGATAGAATTTAGAAGTGATCAAAATGAATTTTTTTGAAGTGACTCCTCATAAGAATATAGTATCATAATACACTAAAATGGTTCGATTTTTTCTATAAAGCATTTAAACTTTGCAGTAAATAATTGTTAACGATGAAAAACATATTCTTCGCCTGTCTCATTATACTTACCGTAGGTGCTTGTAGGTACCAGGGTGACAGTAGTCACAAACAACTTGCAAAAGATTCTACAAGCGTGCTTTACAAAAAAGATGCTGTAAAGGTAGAAACCACGGATACTGTAGTGATTAAGAAAATAGATTCAGTAACAACTGTAGATTAAATGTTTAAGCGAAGAATACGAGTGAAAGAGGCTGAGTCAAATTCTGACAAGCCAAAAGAAGTAAGTCAAATACTAGATGAACAGATAGAAGCCGGGCTAAACGAGTTCAATCGCTCAAGCTCAGGATTGTTTGTTTCGGCATTCGCCGCAGGCCTGGAGGTGGGTTTTAGTATACTCTTTATGTGTACGATATACAGTGAATTTGGCGGTCAGATATCCAGTTCACAGCTGCACTTGTACCTCTCATTATGTTATCCGATAGGTTTTATTTTTGTGATTATTGGGCGGTCAGAACTTTTCACAGAGCATACCGCATTAGCTATGTTGCCGGTTTTAAAAGGTTCTGTAAGTATTAAAGACCTGTTTAAACTTTGGGGTACCGTATACGCTGGCAATTTAGTAGGAGGTTATGTTTTTAGCTTCCTGATCTCACACATTGGATTGAAAGTAGGTTTTACAGATGAAAAAGCCTTCACCTATCTGGCCCATCATATGATCGATTATGATTGGCTAACCATTTTATTCAGTGCATTGCTGGCCGGCTGGATGATGGGTCTCTTAGGTTGGTTAGTCACTTCATCACAGGAAACCATCAGTCGTATTTTCGTTATTATTTTAGTCACTTTTATAATAGGTATGGCGGGGTTGCATCACTGCATTGTAGGTTCTATAGAAGTATTTCTGGGTTTTATTTCGAGTGAAGAAATAACCTTCCAGGACTATCTCAAATTTCAAATATGGGCTACCCTGGGAAATGCTATAGGAGGTGCTTTGTTTGTAGCTATTTTAAAATATAGCCATGTCCGTTTAAAACGATAAGCATTGAGTGCAATTTGTCAGACAGATGTAGAAAAAATTCTACACTCTGAGTCCCTATTTTCCCAATCGAAACCCCAGAGAGGGGTTTATCAAGATTACTGGAAGTGGAATAGTTTATGCTACTTACTGACTAAAAAAAAGTATGGAAAACGGAACAGTAGAGAAAGAAGTTAAAAAAACAGTACGACCATTTGTTAAATTGGGTTATTCCCATTTAGAGACTGCCGAATTGGTTACAGCTATGAATGAATTATTAGCTAATTACAGTGTACATTATCAAAAACTTCGAAATTTTCATTGGAACGTTAAGGGAGCAGATTTTTTCGATATTCACGAAAAATTTGAGGATCAATATAACGCAGCCAAGGAAGCAATTGACGAAATTGCTGAGAGGATCAGAGTTTTTGGGCAGACACCTTTAAGTACGATGAAGGATTATCTAGACGTGGCGGAAATTAAAGAAGCTGCCACCAATTTGGAAGCTATGGAAATGGTACACCAAATTTTAGAAGACTACCGAATACTGCTAGAATACATGTTTAAAGTAGTTGAAATTGCGATTGACAATGGAGACAGTGGTTCTGAAGATATGATTAAAGGTTTCATCAAAAAAATGGAAAAAGATCATTGGATGCTTACCGCATTTTCTTCAGAGAAATAAAATTGATTATTATATGTGCATAGAGTAGATCGATCATTCGATTTACTGAAATTATAAAAAGGGAAATTAGTGAAATTACAGGCCATAGTAAATGTAGGCAGTGATGAGCTAGTTTCCCTTTATTTTGTGTTATCTCGTGAGCTTCATAAGCTATTTTTATTCCTGAAAAAAGACAGCCAATCCCTCAGCTGCCTTCTCGTCTAACTAACCCAATCAACAAAAACTAAACTTTCACCACTTCATAACCCACACCCGATTCCAGTTCATCCGTCTCTACTTCTTGATAGTAGACGCCATCCAAAGCGTAGTATTCTGTACCATCTATTTTCTCCACTTCATAACCTTCGGGCAAAGCATCAACCAATGCGCCTTCAGGGGCCTCGACCACTTCATACTCATCATCTACCTGCTTGTAAAACGTGCCATAGTAGTAGAAGTAAGGTTGATTAACCACTACTACTCTTCGTCTGGCCGGTGGAAGCACCCTCACCCTTACGCCAACTGCTGGACGGGCCACCACAAAAGCCGATCCTGATGGCTGGTAGAAAATGCCCTCGTGATAGCGATAACTTACTCCCCCACGTCTTACTACGACCGCTCCCCTGGGTACAACAGTTACTCTGGCCCGGTATCTTGGTAACATTCGGTAAGCAAAATGCGCTCTGCGGGTCACTCTCCTTTTTACCCTGCGTCTCGTTCTCCTGCGCGTTCTTCTTCTTACCTTTCTTTCCTTCTTTCTAACAACACTTCTTTCAGTCTGCGCTTTGGCTTGCTCAGTACTTCCCGGCCCTGCCACTCCTGCCGTCACTAGCATTATTGCAATCAATAACTTCTTCATAATCACTTAATCTTGTTCCTTAATTATTCAATGTTGAAATTCCTACCTTAGATAGCAGGGTGTAGCAAAGGTTTAATGCAATGCGGAAATTTTTTCTTGCCATGGTGTCAATAGCCGTGGCTTATTCAGGAATGGCACAAAAAATAGATATACAAGGACATCGAGGGGCCCGGGGCGTATTGCCCGAAAATACCATCCCCGCTTTTATCTATGCATTGGATCAGGGCGTAACTACGTTAGAATTGGATCTGGCCATCACGAAAGACAACCAGGTGGTGGTATCACACGAACCCTGGATATCTCCGGAGATCTGCCTGGATACCGATAAAAACGAACTCAAAGAGGGGCGCGGGTTAAATATCTACACCATGACCTATGAGCAGGTGCGGTCTTACGATTGTGGCTCTAAAGTGCACAAGCGCCTTCTCACCCAGGAAAAGGTGGAAACCTACAAGCCACTGCTTAGCGATGTGATAAAAGCTTCCGAGCGACATATTAAAAGCTTCACCCAGTATGAGGTAGACTATAATATTGAAATAAAAAGTCATCCCCAAGGCGATGGGAAGTACCATCCTAAACCTGAAGAATTTTCGGACTTAGTCTATGCATTGATAGATCAATACCTGCCCATGGAACGGATCGTCATTCAAAGCTTCGACTTCCGTGTGCTGAAATACTGGCATAAGAAATACCCCAAAGTGAGACTCGCAGCACTGGTAGAAAACAAGAAGTCGATCGACACGAACCTGGCCAATTTAGGATTCAAGCCCACCATCTACAGCCCGGACTATAATTTGCTCTCAAAAGACAAAGTCGCCAACCTGAGATCAAGAGGCATCAAAGTCATCCCCTGGACGGTAAACGACACCACCGCCATGAAGCAGCTCATCGACTGGAAAGTAGACGGACTTATCACTGACTACCCCAACCGCGCCAAAGCGCTTGGCTTAACACTGGAATTTGAGCATTGATTAAAACCCTAATAGCAATATCCCCGTGCTTGACACGGGGTCTCGAAATTATGTCTTGTCCTGAAATAGGTTGACACAATATGTGTTAATCCTATGAAAAAGAAAAACTTAAAAACGATTACAAGCCCGAGATCAAAGCGTTATAGTCTGGCCTTTAAGCTTCGAGTTGTTCGTGAGTACGAGCAAGGTTATTTGAACAAAGATCAACTAAAATCCAAGTATAACATTGGCGGTAAAAGCCAGATTCTGGATTGGTTGAGAAAATATGGTAAATTGAGTTATCCAAATACTGGATTTGCAGGAGCCCGTATGAAAGACCCACAAAAGCAACGGATAAAAGAGCTAGAGAAACAGCTCAAGGAAGCTGAAACTAAAGCTGCTTTATATGATAAAATGATAGAAATAGCTGAGAATGAGATGGGAGTTGATATCAGAAAAAAGTTTGGTGCCGAGCAGTCAAGTGTATTCAGAAAGAAGACAAAATAGCCGTTGTATCTCTCTGTAGGCTGTTAGGCAAAACCAGGCAGGCATTCTATAAACATCAAAAACAAGCGATTCAGGCAGATAGCAATACGAAAATAATGAGAACATGGGTCCTTGAAATAAGAAGTGAGCTGCCTAGGATCGGTTCTCGTAAATTGTACCACTTATTAAAGCCAAAGATGGAGAAGCATCAGATAAAGCTAGGCAGAGATAAATTCTTTGCATTTATGAAGAAAGAAGGGTTACTGGCTCATTTAAGAAGGAAATATACTAAAACTACCTTTTCTCATCACTGGCTTAAAAAACACCCTAATCTGATTAAAGGCCTTAACATTACCAAACCTGAACAGGTCTGGGTAGCAGATATTACCTATGTCAAAACAATGGAAGGGTATTGTTACTTACATTTAATTACCGATGCATACTCAAGGCAAATTATGGGCTATTGCTTTAGCGATAGCTTAGCTACAGAATGCTCTTTGAAAGCTTTGAGCAAGGCCTTATCAAAAAGAAAATTTACTTCAAAGCTTATACATCACTCAGATAGAGGTATACAATATTGTAGCTATGCATATATTAACATGCTAGCTAAGAACAATATATTGGCTTCTATGACAGAAAATAGTGACCCTTATGAAAATGCGATAGCAGAAAGAGTGAATGGCATCCTCAAACAGGAATTTTATTTAGATGAAGACTTTAACACAAAACAAACAGCTACAATGGCCGTAGATCAGGCTATTAATTTATACAACTATAAAAGACCTCATCTCAAACTAAACTTTAAAACTCCAAATCAAGTACATAATTTAGTATCTGAAGCTGTCAACTTATTTTAGGACGATACA
>JBCCSU010000027.1:0-29726 GCA_039199635.1 Bacteroidota bacterium
ACCACGAAAATAGCAGATATTTTGGAGCCTGATGTACTGTCCGTGGAAACCTTTGTTTCTGAGGAAGAAGTAGCCCAGCTTATGCGAAAATATGATCTGGATGCAGTGCCAGTGGTGAACGTTCAGGGTAGATTGCTGGGAAGGATAACGATAGATGACGTGGTGGATGTAATTACTGAACTAGCCGAAGAAGAGCGCAATGCGATGTCAGGTATTACCGAAGATGTAGAGGAGGATGATAGCGTATGGATGCTAACTAGAGCCCGGCTTCCGTGGTTAATTGTAGGTGTATTTGGGGGTTTTATAAGTGCAAAATTTATAGGTGTATTTGAGGAAGACCTGATGCGAATAACCGCTATTGCCTTTTTTATTCCACTAATACAGGCTACAGGTGGCAATGTGGGGATTCAGTCTTCTTCTATAGTAGTGCAAAGTCTGGCTAACCCATCAGCTTTTAGCGATAGCCTTTTCAATCGGTTGATCAAAGTTTTATTAGTAGCCATACTTAATGGACTGGTGTTATCACTGATCGTATATGGTTTTAACATGATCACCGGAGGTACTGGGGACCTGGCTACCGTAGTTTCCACAGCTTTATTTGGGGTAGTGATTATTGCTTCCTTTTTAGGGACACTAACTCCGCTCGTGCTGGATAAATTTGGTTTTAATCCGGCGCTGGCATCTGGTCCTTTTATCACCACTTTAAATGATCTGCTAGGTTTGGCCATTTACTTTTATACCATTCATCTTTTTTTATAATGCGCTGCTTGATCGTAGATAAAATGCACGACAGTATTTTGCCGATGTTGGAATCAATAGGTGTAGATGCTACCTACCGGCCTGACGCTACGAGGCCCGAAATACTGAAGGAAATTGACAATTATGAAGGCATAATCATTCGCAGTAAAACTACCATCGATCAGGAATTTATAAAATTAGCTCCTCAACTTAAATGGATAGCAAGAGCCGGTGCCGGTATCGATAAGCTGGATATAGCTGCTATTGAACAAAGAGGCATTTCAATATTCAATGCTCCGGAAGGAAACAGAAACGCGGTAGCAGAGCACGTTTTGGGCATGATCCTTAACATGTTAAATAATCTGCATAAAGGAGATCTAGAAATTCGAGCAGGAGTTTGGGACAGAGAGGGCAATCGGGGCAGTGAGTTGGCTGGAAAAACAGTTGGCCTGCTAGGTTACGGATTCATGGGTATGGCCGTGGCCCGAAAGATGAGAGCGCTCGGTTGCCGGGTGATCGCTTTTGATAAATATAAGAGCTCTTTTTCCGATGAATATGTACAACAAGTAACCATGCCTGAATTGTTTCGGGAAACTGATATTTTCAGTATCCATATTCCTCTTACCAAAGAAACTAAAGCGCTGGTGGACGATAATTATCTATCCAATTTTGAAAAACCTATCTACCTGATCAATACGGCTAGGGGAGAAGTGTTGCGGCTTGATGATCTGCTAACTCACTTGGCCAACGGAAAAGTGCTAGGAGCAGGATTAGATGTTCTGGAAAATGAAAAGATCAACCAGCTCTCGCCGGCCCAGCAAGTAACTTTTAATCACCTCATTAAAAGTGGAAATGTACTTCTCTCGCCACATGTAGCAGGCTGGAGTTTCGAGTCGTATAAGCGCATAAACGAGGTTTTGATACAGAAATTAGAGAACTATTTAAAGTCATTTACACATTGATTATTACATGGCAACCCATTAAAGAGCTATTCATGTGTTTCTTTTTTATTATCAATTTCTGTAATATCGTTTACACATCAGACTTTTCTGGCTAGATATTCAATGTTTTTACGAAACCAATACAACAAGTTAAAAGAGTACATAAACTCTATCATTGAAAAGCCAATACTTACATCTTCTATTGTACTAGGAGTACTCACCGTGCTGGTATTATCACTTAGTTTAAAGTACTATTTACAAGATTTTGATGTCTTTTTCGGTCAGGTGTTAGCAGAGGCGCACGGTATGCTCTTCGATATAGCCGTGATAGGAATATTGATTTTTTGGTTGAATAAGAACGGAGAGGTTAGGCAGCGAATTCGCACCTATCGTGATGAGATTGATGATTTTCGACTCTGGGAATCCGAAGAAGCCGCTTTTAGGACGGTAGGTAATATAAAGCGTTTGAACAGGCATAATATAAATGAGATCAATCTGGTAAACTGCCATCTTTCCCGGACTAACCTCAACTACGTTAATCTAAAAGGTTCAAATCTCAATTCTGCCGATATTAGCAATGCGTTCTTGATCGAAACAAACCTGGAAAATACAAGACTGAATCAAACTAACCTGGAGAATTCGAATTTGAATCAGGCACTACTGATGGGAGCTTATGCAAGTGGGGCCAATTTCAAAGATGCCTATCTCATCAAGGCGCAGCTGCAAAATGCTTTTTTGATCAAGACGGATTTTTCCAATGCCTTTTTGATGGAAGCGGACCTTACGGGCTGCTATTTAACAGGAGCGGATTTTGAAAATGCCAGTTTGTATAAGGCGGATCTTAGGGGAGCTAAGGGCCTCACCATAGAACAACTTACAAAAGCTAAAACATTATACCTTGCCAAGTTTGACGAGGACATATTGGCACAAATAAAATCAGACATTCCGGAGTTGGTAGGCAAGTAATACTTTGCGATTGTAACAGATTAATCTACCTTTGCTTTAAGAAATCAATGATTTCGTATGAAACGGTTGCAGTGATGTGGCCGTTCTTTGTTTTTTATAGAGCCTAAGAAAAAGGATTATGAGTAACGTAGCATACTACACGAAGGAAGGGTTAGATAAACTCAAGAACGAACTAAATGAGCTCAAGACTAAAGGCAGAGCAGATATTGCCAAGCAGATTGCCGAAGCTCGGGATAAAGGAGATTTAAGTGAAAACGCGGAATATGACGCGGCCAAGGATGCCCAGGGCCACCTGGAAGCAAAAATTGCCCAGTTAGAGTCTGTAGTGGGAAATGCACGTGTGATAGATGAAAGTACACTGGATACTTCCAAGGTGTCAATTTTATCAAAAGTTAAGATAAAGAATAAACAAAATGGTGCCACGTTTAGCTACACCCTAGTTTCAGAAGAGGAAGCAGATCTTAAAGCCAGTAAAATATCTATACAATCACCGATTGGAAAAGGGTTGTTAGGGAAAAAGGCAGGTCAATCCGCCAAGATTAAGACACCAGGTGGTGAAATTGAATTTGAGATCATTGACATTTCCATCTGATGGTCTCTCTATTCACCAAGATCATAAATAGAGAAATTCCTGGGCACATTGTGGCGGAGGATACTCATCATATCGCCTTTTTAGATATCAATCCACTGGTAACAGGACATTGTTTGGTTATACCTAAACGAGAGGTGGACTATATCTTTGACCTCGAAGATGCTGAATTAGCAGAGCTCAATGTTTTTGCTAAAAAGATAGCCAAGGCGATCAAAATTGCAATACCCTGCTTAAGGGTAGGGGTGGCGGTGATCGGTCTTGAAGTGCCTCATGCTCATATTCATTTGGTTCCGTTAAATAGCATGGATGATATTAACTTCTCTCGGCCGAAGTTAAGTCCTACGCCAGACGAGTTAGCACAAGCAGCGGCTCAAATTAAAAAGGAACTATAGGAAATCTATATCTACGTTATAAGGGAATTTCATCAGCATCTGCAGGCCATCTTCTGCGGTGAGATCTTCAAATAAGATCCGGTGAAGCACTTCGGTTATCGGTACGGTGACATTATTTGTATTAGCATATTTTTTAGCTATTTGAACAGTGTTAACCCCTTCAGCCACCTCTTCCATCGTATCTAAAATGGTAGCGAGGTTATCACCTTTCGCCAAACGATATCCTACCGTGAAATTACGGCTCATGGTACTATTACATGTAGTAACTAAGTCTCCTATTCCCGCTACACCTAGAAAAGCCGGTACATTACCACCCATAGCCTTTCCTAGGTGGATCATTTCTAACATACCTCTACTTATTAGCAATCCTTTAGCGTTCTCACCCAACCCTAGTCCGCTCAGTGCTCCGGAGGCAATAGCGATGATGTTTTTAAGTACCCCAGCCAGCTCTATACCTATCAAATCACCGCTTCCGTAGACTTGGAAATAGTCGTTTCGTAATAGGTTCATGCCTTTAGTAATGACTTCATTATAATGGCTGGCTACTACAGTGGCGGCAGGCTGGTTTGCACTCATTTCTTTGGCAATATTTGGCCCCGCTAAACACCCAATTCTTTCTACCACACTTTCATCAATGATCACCTCGCTCATGGTCATTACACTCTCTCTTTCCAGTTGGTTAACATCGGCCAGGGTTTGCCCATCTGATAAGGAGATATCTAGCCCTTTGGTACCGTGAATGAGAATATGATATGGATACAGGTAAGGAGATATTTGCTGCATCATAGTTCTAAATGAGGAGGATGGAACTATTGGGAAAATTATATCACAGGTGTTAGCTAAATAGCTGATATCTCCGGTGGGAGTAATGTTTTTGTGTATAGGTCTACCTCTGTGAGTGCGGGTTGACGCAATATTTTGGATACTGGTAGCATCCCTGGAATAAAGCAGAACTTCTGCATTAGAAGCGAGAATATTGGCGATAGCTGTTCCGAAGCTACCGGCTCCAATAACACCTACCGGCTTAGAATTTTTTGTCGAGGTCATAGCCGTCCATCCGATTGTGATAGTAATATAGCGTATTAAGATCTTGCGTAGTGATGATACCTTTATCCAATAATAGTGGTCGTTTGGAATGATACATTCCTACATTGGTAATTCCGTTAGTAATCACTTTATCAATATCCCCCTTCAAATGCCCGGCTACATTTACTTTATCCTTTTTTTTGAGCTTGAAAATATACTCTCTTACTTTTTCGAACTCCGTTTTAAAGCTGGAATAATCTATTTCAAGCTCTTCTTCGGGTAATCTGAGAAAGTCATACAAATCCAGTTGTTTATATCTTTTTCTCCAAATATTGAAAGCCGTAAAGGCGACCAGGTGGCTAGCAAAAACACGGTTTATCCTATGAAATTCCTTAACTATGATGCTGCTTAACTTACGCGTGTATTCCTGATCTCGCTGCTCATCTACTGTTATCTCGCCGTTAGAGGTGAAATAATGCCTTGTATTGATGATGCGCCCTTTATTGTCTATGCTATTTCCAGCATCATCTACGTAGTTTCCTAAAAGATCCATGGCATTACCTATGGATACGGAAATATTTGATCCCTTAGTGAAAAATTTCACTAGAAACTTGGTCATTTTATAAGAGGTAGAGTATTCGTCATTCTCCACATAGTATTTCTCCTGTCCTTTAATGCTGAGATAATCTTTGATCAGGTTGGGCGCTTCCAGCACGAAATTATAGTTTATGGTGACCGGAACTATAAAAATCTTTTTTCCATCGTTATTTGGATGGTTAGTAAATATCGAACGCTGTGCTTCCATGGCCGTGCCTAACAGTCCTAGTTTAAGGCTATTTTCTATTTTACCTGACCTGGATCGGGTGCCTCCGGGAAAAAAGAGGCTATGGGCTCCTTCTTCTATAGCTACTTTTGAATATGTTTTCAGTGTTTCCAGATAAATGGGGTTCTTTTTTCTTCTATCTACCTTGTAGGCACCCAGACTCTCCATAAAATAGGCGAGAATGCGAATGTTAAATAAATTCAATCCAGCGCCATAAATAAAAGCCGGTAATCCCAGCACGTGAATGATCCAGCCGATGAGAATAGAATCCAGGTTGCTGAAATGCGTGGGTACCATTACTACGGTGCCTAACTTGGCCAGTTTTCTTAACTGCTTTGCTTTACCCTTGATTTGTATTTTGTCTATGAGGGTATACTCACTTTTGAATAAGGCTTTGAAACCCCCTATGCGTGTGGCATTTAAAAGTCTTCTAAAGCCAAATTTTATAATTTCTCGGGCGAGTTTGTAGCGGCTTTTTTTAAAATTTCCAGCTATTTCATTGGCATACCTTAAAATGATCCTTTTGAGTATTTCCTCCTCTTTTTCCTTGGTGCTATCCTTCCCTACTAGGTCAACTAATTCAAGTTTCACCTTGTTCCAAAATGAATAGTCGTCATCCGGATCAACTGCCCAAGGATTTTTCTTTATTCTGAGCTTTTCTAAATATAACGTAGTCTCTAGCTCGTCGCGTAAACTGTCTTCACTCTCAACCTGAATCAGTTTTTCAAAGGTTTCTTGAGCAATTTGATCAATGAGCTGTTTTCGATTCTTACTTAATCTTACTACAGGCCATTCCTGAGTTTCAGCCAAAATTGGCTCATATACCTTTTGTTTACCCTCCTGCTTAGCCTTCATGCCAATATCTTAGACCGTCAAATATAGCAGAAAGCAGGTGAAACCTTTTAGCGATCATTTTGGTGATAAGGAGTTAGGTTTTTGAGATCAATACTCCCTATTAAGTAGGGAGCAATTTCACCGGATAAGTTTTTTTTATAAATCACCTGCAGACCGCTGCGCAGTGGCTCTACAATGAATATGCTCTGTCCTTCTTTTTTGGGTATAGTTTCACTTAATTCTATCCCATCTGCGGAGTCAATAATTCTTAAATGCTTTTCGTTCGGCACTAAGTCTGTCACCAGGAAGTATTTTGGATCACCTTGTTCTCGTTTTATTTTAAACGTGAAACGTACAAAGGCTTGTAAATTTTGACTGGCTGAATTTATGAAAAAATCGAACTCCTTGAGGTTGGTTTTTATGGATAATGCATTTCTTCCTTCAAAACCATAATAAATGAGTAAAGCTCCGGACATAAATAAAATTAGCATTACCCAAATATGAAATAGATCATTCAATAGCGCTATTAGTGCTAAAGGAGCCAATACGCCTCCTGAAATCACGGGAAGCAAAAGGAGTTTCCGCTTAAAATCAATTTGTAGTACCTGGTCAAGTTCAAACGAATGAATGCGCCCTGTGTTGATGATCAGCTTCTCATAGGAGAGATAACACATCTTTGGGTTTTTATTGTGCTCCAGCGGGCACTGAGCTATTATCGGCTCATCATCAATATGCATTAATCCATAGCCCTGTCCAGGTCCTGATTCATTTCTCTGAATCTTTTAGCCGCTTTCTTGATAAAGTCTTCCGACACTATTGTCTCTACTTCACTGAGATCCGACACATCAAATTCATCAATCTTATACGTCTGTTCCAGGTTATCTTGCTCCAATTTTATAATGTATTTGCCGTTCCATTGAAAATACGATATTCTACAAGCTGGATGTTGAACTTCTTTGATCACTCTCATCGTTAGTAAGGTTAAGCATGAATATTGCTACTGTTGTAAAAGAATTCACGGTTTATGTAACTAATTCTTTAATTTTAATGTTCCATACTAGCGCAAATAAAAAACGATAGAACAGGCTTGAAAATTAAAATAAATATCGCAAAAGTAAAGTTCCTCCTTATTTTGGTAATAGCTGTTCTTTTAACTGCGGTAAATGAGATTTATGCCACCCATTTAAGGGCGGGTGAAATTATTGCCCGGCGAGTTGATTGTCAAGCGCGAACTTTTGAGATCACTATAATAGTGTACACAGATACCGGTTCCGATGTCCGTTTTGGAGAGGGAGTATTGGATTTTGGAGATGGTTCCGAACGTATAATCGTTCCCATTATCGAAAACGGGACGGCAGCCAGGCAACTTAGCGGAGGTGGTTTAGATAATCAGCCCATTAACATTTTGGGATTAGGCAACGAAGTTTCGGCTGCGTCTTTTACCATACGGCATACCTATTCTTCCCCTTCACCATTCTTTACGATCACCTATACCGAGCCGAACAGAAATGAGGGGATTCTGAACGTAGATAATTCTGTCAATACTATGTTTCATTTAGAATCGCAGGTGAGTTTGGATGCTTCTCTAGGCTGTAATAATTCGCCAGTGTTGGATATTCCCCCCATTGATAGAGGCTGTCCGGGAGTAGCTTTCTTTCATAACCCTGGTGCTTTTGACCCGGATGGAGATAGTCTAGCTTTTGAAATAGTGATACCTAAAAAAGATGCTAGTAGCAATGTTGATGGTTATGAAGCAGTAAATGATCGGATCTTCTATGAGAATTTTGCTCAGGGAAATGAAGACGGGGACGGGCCACCCGAATTTAATATTGATCCTATTACTGGAGAAGTCACCTGGGATGCTCCCGGTGCACAGGGAGAGTATAATATTGCCTTTGTTGTAAGAGAGTTTAGGTTTCGATTTGGAGCCTGGCGGCCCATGGGTTTTGTAAGGCGAGATATGCAGATCATAATTGAAGATTGTGACAACGAGCGCCCTGAGCTTGTACAGCTCCCAGATTTATGTGTTGAAGCAGGAACATTAATTGAACAAGACATTATGGGTTTTGACCCTGATGATAATTTGCCAAATCGTGAATTAATATCCATTACCATGTCCTCTCAAGTAGAGCAATTTGGGGCTATTTTAATTCCGGAATCAGATACGCTACCCTCTCCTGTTACTGTAGAATTTCAGTGGCAAACGGAATGTGTAGATATAAGAGATCAGCCTTATCAAGTGGTATTCAGGATCACTGATATTCCGCCGGAAGGACCTAAGCTGGTCAGCTTTATGACTTGGAATATAACGGTAGTTGGTCCGCCTCCGGTCTGGGAGCCTGAACCTAATTCTGTAGTGCAGGAAGGTCAAGCGCTCAGGTTAAATTGGGACAGTTATGAGTGCCAAAATGCTGAAGAAATAGAAGTTTGGCGTAGAGTAGATACCAATCCCTATGTGCCTGAAGAATGTGAAACGGGTATTCGCGAAAACGCAGGTTATGAATTAATCACTACGTTACCCGATAACCAAACCACCTACCTGGATAATGACGTTGACGCTGCTGCCCGATACTGCTACCGCTTAGTGGCCGCATTCCCCAGCCCTCCGGGCGGCGAAAGTGTTGTATCCGAAGAGCGATGCTTTTCCTTTGTACCTGCTGAAGAACCCATCATAACACATGTATCGGTGCGCCGAACGGATGAAACAAATGGAGAAGTGTCAGTGACTTGGCGAGAGCCATTTGAGCTAGGTTTACTGCAATCACCTTATACCTTTAGGGTTTACAGATCTACAGGTTTGGCCGGTACAGGAGATGAGACTTTAATTGAGGATAACATTGTTCGTACGGATGCTCAAACCGATAGTACAAGCCTCACGATAGTAGATACTGGCCTTAACACACTGGAAGATGCTTATCATTACAGAGTAGCTATTGTAGATCCTACAGGCACTGATGGAAACGAAGAGCTGTTTTCGGCACCCGCGTCAACGGTAAGGTTAGAGCCTACACCGTTGTTTAATCAAATACAACTTAACTGGGAAGCTGATGTGCCCTGGTCAAACTCTATTGCTTTTCCGCCACCTCCGGGCACTGAGCATTTAATTTACAGAGGCCTGGATGGTCAGCGAGATGATGAGCTTACTTTCCTTACAGCGGTAGATGTGAATCAATTTGGCTTCCAGTTTACGGATTCATCAGATCTTGATGATGAGTTGATTTATTGCTACCGAGTTTTAACACGAGGTACCTATGGGAATCCTGCTATTCAGGATTCGTTAGTATCTCCGTATCTATTAAATTTCTCACAAACGGTTTGTGCTCAACCTAGTGATTCAATACCGCCTTGTGCTCCTCAATTAGTTTTGGCGGTTCGGGATTGTGAACAGTACCTTAGCTCTAATACATGCTCTAACAGTAATTTCATCAACGAACTTACCTGGTCTACAGATTTTGGGGATGACTGCCAAAATGATATTGACGAATACATTGTAGAATTTGCCCCAACTACAGATGCTGAATTCGAGCGAATTACGACGGAAGAAGAGATCAGAACGGAGTCTTTCGTTCACGAAAATCTGAGCTCATTTAAAGGGTGTTATCGGGTTAGGGCAGTAGATAGATCAGGTAATTTTGGAGAATACAGTAATGTTTTTTGCGTAGATAACTGTCCGTATTATGAGCTTCCGAATGTTTTTACACCGAATAATGATCAGTGTAATGATTTTTTCAAGGCCTATAGCGATACTAACCGGGGTGAAAACAATATTGGTCCTTGCGGGCGGGTAGATGCCTCCAAGTGTGCACGTTTTGTAGAGTCTGTTCGGTTTACGGTTTATAGTCGTTGGGGAAATCCGGTTTATACTTATGAAGGTAGAAAAGGAGAAGAACCCCTAGTGAATGATTTCCCTAGAGAATTAATTAATTGGGACGGTCGTGGCGATACTGGCAACCAGTTGGCCGCTGGCGTATATTATTATCTGGCTGAGGTTACCTTTGATGTCGTTGATCCAAGTAACGCGGTTCAAAATTATAAAGGATGGGTACAAATTCTGAGATAAATCAAAATATTATATTCTTTGACGGTGTCTGTAACCTATGTAATGGTGCCGTTAATTTCGTGATTGATAGAGATGCAAAAAGTCAATTTAGGTTTTCGGCACTCCAATCAGAGTTTGCGAAGAATAAGCTCTCTTCTTCAGGCATAGATCCAGGGCAGCTCGATACGATTATCCTCATGAAGAAAGATGGTTCTATTAAAACGAAAAGCTCTGCCGCCCTGCATATAGCCAAAAAACTGAGCGGTTTATGGCCTTTACTTTTTGCATTTATTATTCTTCCTAAATTTTTCAGAGATTGGGTCTATGATATAGTGGCTAAAAACAGATATCGCTGGTTTGGACAGGCTGATCAATGTAGAATGCCAACCCCTGAGCTTACACGGCGTTTTATTTTAGATAGCTGATCCTTTTTTGTCAGTAGTACCTACAAATCTTAATTTCGCAGGATGATATTTATAACCAGCGAATTATGACAGCATATATATTTCCCGGTCAGGGAGCCCAGTTCTCAGGAATGGGTAAAGATCTTTACCATACTTCACCAGAAGCAAAGAGCTTTTTCGATCAAGCCAATGATATTCTTGGCTTTAGCATAACTGATATTATGTTTGAAGGCACTGCAGATCAACTAAAAGAGACGAAAGTGACTCAACCAGCCGTTTTTCTACACTCTGTGGTTTTGGCATTAACTGCTGAAGGATTTAAACCGGATATGGTAGCAGGTCACTCGCTCGGCGAGTTTTCTGCGCTAGTAACTAATCAAACTCTTGCTTTTGAAGATGCGCTGCAACTGGTTTCCAAGCGGGCGATGGCCATGCAAAGAGCTTGTGAAATTAATCCCTCTACCATGGCCGCTATTCTTGGCCTAGCGGATGAGGTGGTAGAAGAAATATGCGAAAGTATCGATGATGTGGTAGTAGCGGCAAACTACAATTGCCCAGGCCAGTTGGTTATTTCAGGTTCAAATACTGGTATCAACACAGCATGTGAGAAGCTCAAAGAAGCAGGTGCCAAGCGGGCGCTTCCACTTCCGGTAGGTGGAGCATTTCACTCTCCATTGATGGAGCCGGCCCGGGAAGAGCTAGCAAACGCTATAGAAGATACGGTCTTTGCTCAACCAATATGCCCTGTTTATCAAAATGTGAATGCTCAACCGTCATCAGATGTGCAAACTATAAAATCTAATTTGATTGCTCAGCTTACTTCGCCTGTAAGGTGGACTCAATCCATTCAAAAAATGGCTGCCGATGGCGCTAAGAGTTTTATTGAATGTGGACCAGGTAAGGTGCTTCAGGGATTAGTGAGAAAAATAGCGCCTGAAGCAGAGGTAAGCGGCCTGTAATTTTCTGATCAAAAAAATCTTCATTAATGAGATATCCTCCAATAGATAAAGAACTCTTCGTCAGCAACAGAAAACGACTCTCCAAAGAATTGAAATCAAATTCGATTTCAATATTTACCGCTAATGACATTATGCCTACTAATGCAGACGGCACCATGGCGTTTAAGCAAAACAGTGATCTATACTATCTCTCCGGTATAGATCAGGAAGAGAGTATTCTTGTGATATACCCTGATTTTCACGATAAAAAGTTGCGGGACGTACTGTTCTTGAGAGAGACCAATGATGAAATAGCCATTTGGGAAGGACATAAATATACCAAAAAAGAAGCTCGAGAAGCTTCAGGTATCGACACCATTTTCTGGTTGAGCGAATTTAATAAAGTCTTTAATACACTCATGGTGGAGGCTGAATATGTCTATTTAAACATGAATGAGCATATAAGAGCCGTGGTGGAAGTGCAAACCAGAACAGCCCGTTTTTTAGGGTGGTGCAAACAAAAGTATCCGCTCCATAAATACGAGAGATCAGCTCCTCTATTGCACAAGCTTCGTGCTATCAAGTCTGATTTAGAGCTGGCCGCCATCAAAACTGCCTGCGATATCACAGAGAAAGGTTTCAGGCGAATACTTCAGTTTGTGAAACCAGGTGTAACCGAGTATGAAATAGAAGCGGAATATGTACACGAATTCTTAAGTAACAGATCGCGCGGATTTGCCTACACGCCAATAGTAGCCTCTGGTTTTAACGCCTGTGTACTGCATTACACTGATAATGCTATGGAATGTAAAAGTGGCGATGTTTTACTGATGGACGTAGGAGCGGAATATGCCAATTATAATGCAGACATGACCCGTTCTATTCCGGTCAGTGGTAAGTTTACTAAACGCCAAAAAGCCGTTTATAATGCTGTTTTAAGCGTAAAGCGAGAAGCTATGAAAATGCTGGTGCCAGGGAATACTATACCAGAGTACCATAAAGAGGTAGGAAAACTCATGGAATCAGAACTTTTAGAATTGAAACTAATCGATAAGACAGACATTAAAAACCAGGAAGAGAGCAATCCCGCTTACAAGAAATATTTCATGCACGGTACATCTCATCATTTAGGCCTTGATGTTCATGACGTGGGTAACGTATATCGGAAAATGGAGCCCGGAATGGTATTCACTGTGGAGCCTGGAATATACATCAGAGAGGAAAGTTTAGGAATTCGTCTTGAAAATGATGTGGTTATCACAGAAGGTGGTTTGAATGACCTAATGGCAAATATTCCCATAGAAGCAGAGGAGATTGAAGACTTAATGAATGCGTAAGATCCGTAATAGCCTATGCCTGTTGGCAATTATATTCGCATCATGTATTTCTAAAAAGGCCGAATTCGGAGTAGCTACGGATTACTTTCCGAGCGCTGATTTACTAACCGATGGTGTAGTTAATAAATATTACGAACACTACACGTATAGTAATGATCAGGCACCGCTTACTATTATTCTGTACATAAAGTATCATTTGATATCTCCAAGAAGGCTAGAAGAAACGCAATATGGAGGTGGTTTTAATCCTATTTTAAAGCGTATTTATCGCTTTGACTCGTCCAGGCAAGTGTTAGAAGATGAAAAGTTCTACTTTGATTCGGATACATTATCCACAGAGATAATTGAGAATGTAAGGTACAGTTGGGAAACTCAGCAGGCGAGTTTAGAAGGTATAAGACATTATCCTGAAGGGGATTTTAAAATTAGAATAAATCAAAAAAACTTGAAGGACGAAACCTTAGTTGAAGGGCTAAGCACCAAACGCTTTGAATCAGAAATTATTACCGATTGGAAAAACGGTGTACAAAAAATCAATATTAACTCTAAAGCAGTCTACGCTCAAAATTTAGGCTTATTTTTTAGAGTTACGGAAAGGGAAAATGTAAGTATACGTACCGAGTTAATAGAGCAAATGCCGCTGTCAGAATTTCAAAAGAGAAAAGATCACGGTATAAAAAGGGTTGGGTATATAGATACTACTAAAATACTTGATGACAATACCATCACCTCTCATTTATGCGGCCCTTTTAGCGACTTGGCTGACTATTATAATTCAAATCCTGATGGAGGGTATCTAAGGAATAAGAATAACCTTGAAAAAGAATTAAGATCATCAATAGATGAAAACAAACTCAACAAGGAAAGCGGATACCTCACCTTTAGGTTTATCGTGAACTGCAAGGGTGTAGCCGGATTGTTTGTAGCTGAAGGAGTGGATGAAAATTATCAATTCAAAGAATTTTCTAAGCCAGTTGTTGATCACTTTTATCAAGCATTAAAAAGTCTTGGTAGGTGGAGGTCGGTAGTCCTCAACAGTGAAAGCCAGGATGCGCATTTTTACATTACTTTCAAACTTAAGGATGGCAAGATTACAGATATTCTTCCTTAGTATATGTCTATTAGGATTTGGGTGCCAGTTTGAAAAAAATTGGTACAAAAAGGATCTGAGTAAAATTGATAGTGCGGCATATGCTCAAAACATTTTACAAGGGATGCTATCCTCTTATTATCAGGGTACTCCCCCGGCGGAAGTGGTTCTACATGAAGCGCTAAAGTTTGATTCTTCCAATGCAGCCCTTTGGAGAGAGCTGGGTGTACCTTATTTAAAGCGTGGATATCTTCAAAAGTCTTATTTTTATTATGACAAAGCCGTTTTACACGATCCGGCCACTTGGCAAGGCTGGAGAGGTTACAATTATTTATATTTCTATCGTGATTTTGATCGAGCTATCGCTGATTTTAACGCCACCGATACGCTGACCGAAAATTTTACAGATTATCCTCAGGGCCAAAGTGTGGATTACATGCGTGGAATTGCTTATTACGGTCTCGGCGACTATTATAGCGCGCATAAATACTTTGATAAATATATCAATGAGATTTTGAAAGAACGGGATGAGTCCTGGATAACGCCAAAGGCATTTTTGTATAAAGGTTTAACATATTTGGCTGTCAATGAGCATGCCAAGGCTACTCAGTATTTTGATAAAGCCATTGAGTATGATGGTAGTCTTGCAGATGGATACTACCATAAGGCTCGTGCCTTGCTGGCCCTAGACCAACTAACGGAGGCAAAGGACTTGTTAAATACTGCTTTAACCCAATTTGAATCGGGGTCCTTCCATAAAAGACCGTACATTGAAGTGTTAGACCAGATCTACATTGAAGATATTCAAAAGCTAAAAATGGAAATTGATGAGCGCTAGCATAAAAAATTCTGATCAAGCACCTGAGCCAGTTGGCAGCTACCCGCATGCCAGGAAAGTAGGTAATCTTCTTTTCTTGTCTGGTGTTGGACCGAGAAAACGGGGTACAAAAGAAATTCCCGGTGTTACTTTGGATGAAGAAGGAATGGTAGTTAATTATGATATTGAGGCTCAGTGCAAGTCAGTATTTGAAAACGTGAAAACTATTCTAGAAGATTCCGGCTCCGGCTGGAACCAGCTCATAGACGTTACGGTATTCCTGACGAATATGAAAGAAGACTTCAAAAAGTACAATTCTATTTACGCTGAATTTTTTAAAGGTAATCAGCCTTGCCGTACCACGGTAGAAGTGAACGCGCTTCCCACACCTATAGCTATAGAATTGAAGTGTATTGCCCTAATCAGCGATTAACATTTTTGGACAATTTAAGAATATCTAGAAGTTATTTCCTGAGATTTATGTCGTTCGTCTGGAAATAGTGCAACCGAACTGTTCTGATCGTGCATTTGAACTTTCTTTTTGCTTATTTGTTTGAACATTAATTCAACCAATAAGTCAACCCTATGAAATCAGACAATACATTACTTTCGGAATTATTGCAAAGAGGAGTTGCACCGTTGATGCCTGCCTCTGAGGAAGATCAGATTAAGATCAATACATTTAAAAAATACTGGAAATCTTTTAATTCCTTAGAACTGGAGTTACTTTTCAGGTCGGCCTACGAAGCAAAAGTGGAGGGCATTCAAAATGAAATGGTTAAATCTGCTTAAACCGCAAAACTTTCACCACAGCCACAGGTCCGTGTTGCATTTGGATTTATAAATTGAAATCCTTTACCATTCAGTCCGTCTGAGAAATCTAGTGTAGTTCCCAATAGATATAACAAGCTCTTTTTATCCACCAATATCTTTACTCCTTTATCTTCAAAGATTTCGTCTGAATCTTCAATAGAAGCATCAAACTTTAGATCGTACATCAGGCCGGAACAGCCACCTCCTTGTACCAAAACACGAATGTTGTAATCATCCGTTTTACCTTCGTTATTTCTTAGTTCTATTATTCTATTTTTAGCTTTTTCTGTTACACTTATCATATCTTAATATATCAGGCTACCGGATTTAATACAACACTGAAGACGGTAATCGTGTTCATATCTCTTCCATAATAAAGCTTATCCAAGGCATCATACACATTAGTAGCTCTGAAATAGGAAGTATGTAATTCTTTATCTCCTTTAGCGATCCATTGAATGGTATAAGAAGCATCTTTCTCCTTGTAGTTCTCAACATATTCCAGCATTTTGTTCAGTGCATCCACCTTATCAAAACCTTTTACAGAATGAAAAAGAAAGGACTGATTATGCTTTGGGTTGATAGTGATCAAATCAAGTTTAACCTTACCTTCAAAAACCCCATATTCAAAGATCAGAGCATTACTTCTCAGTCCTAAATGTCCTTTGATCTTCTTCTGGATTTTTGCCGCCTCTACATGTACATCTGCTGATGAATCAATCATTACCGCTTACCTTTGTGTTATAAATAATCTAGGATAAAACTTTTAGCGTTTTTAAAAAGTTTCAATCCAGTGCAAAGTTAATATATAAACCTAAAAATTACGGGATCATGTTAAAAGTAGAGCACATAGGTATTGCAGTTAAAAACCTCGAAAAATCAAATGACCTTTTTCAAAAACTGTTTGGAAAAGAAAAGTATAAAGTGGAAACAGTGGAAAGTGAGCAAGTGAGTACTGCTTTTTTTCAAATAGGAGAAACAAAAATTGAGTTATTGGAGTCCACAGGCCCGGGCTCCGCTATAGGCAAATATATTGAAAAGAGAGGAGAAGGCATCCACCACATTGCCTATGAAGTAGCAGATATTCACAGCGAAATAGACAGACTAAAGAGTGAAGGTTTTACGGTACTTAATGAAACACCAAAAAAAGGGGCGGATAACAAGCTTGTCAGTTTTTTACACCCCAAATCAACGAACGGCGTTCTCGTAGAACTCTGTCAGGAAATTACTGCTTCTTCTGATTAGCATACGTTTTAAACGTTTTTGGCTTTGTTTTTCCATGCTGGATAGAATTATAGTAGGCCAGTTTCTTTTTGCCGATTCTGGTTTCGTATTGTGGTTTAGGCCCGCAGGAGCTTAAAAATAGTAAGCCAATCACAATAGCGCCAAAAAAGAGTACTCCAATTAGTCTGGAAAACACATTCATAGTTGTGCGTTTAAGTTAGTTGGTAAGCTTTAATGACTATGCGTTTACTACTGTAACCAAGTCAAATAGGTGTATCAGATATTACCTTACCTTTGCTCGATAAATGGCAGTTATCTCCGATTAGTGGAGCTTAAAATCAAGATCAAATGAGTGAAAAGAGAACAGAAATAAGTGAAATTGGAGAGTTTGGACTTATCGATAAAATAACCAGAGAAACCAATAACCAAAACAAAAGCACAATTTTAGGCATTGGAGATGATGCTGCCGTTATTGATCATGGAGGTAAGCTTGCTGTAGTTTCTACGGATTTTCTTCTGGAGGGAGTTCATTTTGACCTTTCTTATATGCCACTTCAACATTTAGGCTATAAAGCTGTGGCCGTAAACGTATCCGATATAGCGGCCATGAACGCGATCCCTGAACAGATAACGGTTAGTATTGGCATTAGCAATCGGTTTTCACTTGAAGCTATTGAAGTATTTTATAAAGGAGTAAAGGCAGCATGTGAGAATTTCAAAGTAGATCTCGTAGGTGGAGATACCAGTTCTTCGGCCAGTGGGTTTGTTATTTCGGTCACTGCGCTGGGGAAGGTGGTAAAAGAGAAGATAGCGAAACGCAGCGGTAGTGCTGAAAATGATATTATCTGCGTCACGGGTGACTTGGGTGGGGCTTATTTAGGATTACAAGTGTTAGAGCGCGAAAAACAGGTGTTTCTTACCAACCCAGAAATGCAGCCACAGTTGGATAAATACAATTACGTGGTTCAACGCCAGCTAAAGCCCGAGGCCCGGATGGATATTATTCATGAATTAGCAGATCTCAGTGTAGTTCCTACCGCTATGATCGACATTTCTGACGGCTTAGGATCTGAACTTCTTCATCTTTCAAAAGCCTCGAATCTGGGTGTACAGATCTTTGAGGATAAGCTGCCTATAGATAAGCAAACGTATGATACCGGTCATGAGCTAGGCATAGATTCAACCACTGCAGCCTTAAACGGTGGTGAGGACTATGAATTACTGTTCACGGTCAACCAAAGTGATTATGAAAAGCTAAAAATGCACGCGGATATTCATTTTATAGGCCATATGCATAATGATCCAAAAGCGAATATTATGCAGACGAAAGGTGGCAATGCAGTGCCAGTTACAGCTCAGGGGTGGAATCATTATCGCGAGTAGTCATTTTGCTGTTATAATATCCAAACCCCTGAGATGTTTATTGTGTCTTAGAGTTTGAGAACTCTAAAGGCAAGTTATGAGATATTTCAGGCTTATAGTCCCACTTTTAGGCTGTATAATTACCTCTTGTTCATCTACGGAAATGGATCAGAAACGTGATGTACAAGAAAAAGGTGATGGATATTATCCTCAAAAATGGGAGTTAGTAAAAATGACGGGGACAATAGTCACCGGAAATGATATGGCCTGGGAGGAGTATTACGAACTTTTTAAGGACGGCACTTTCAGAAAATCGCGTACTTATCAGGGTAAGACTACAGAAAAGGAAGGGACTTATACTATTATCTCATCTCCTGAAGTAGATTATTTAGAATTCACCTATACTTCAAAAAATAATTTGATTGGCAATTGTAGCCCGGAACCCAAGGAGTTCCTTAAATTGAATGGTCCTAATGAACTGATCTCAACTTGGTGGGCATGTGATGGACCGGGTTTGTTCTATGAAAAAGCAGACTAGAGCTCTATGATACAGTATCATTTTCAAAAACTTTTTTAGCTTTTTCTGCAATCACCTCCTGCACGCGCTTTTGTTGAATTTTACTTTCTAACCAGGATATGATATCAAAGTAAATAAAAGCTCGCTTTTCATAAGGGTTAGTTTGCAGTGGAATAAGTTTGTTGAGTAGCTTTTTAAATTCAGGGATTAGATCTTCTTCTGTAAACTCACCCGCTAACTTTCTGAGAAAGCTCAGTATAGCCTTCTGAAATTGATGCAGATCATCTTTGTTCAGCATAAAGCGGTAGGTAGACCGAATGTAATAATCAATAACATCCGTATTACCGAGCTCATAATGCCCGATAAGACTTAAGATCCGAGCAAAGGAGTGAATGTCTTCCCGCAGGTCTATATTCTCAGAGTTAAAGATTCTATTGAGCCATTGTATAGCCTCTCCATAGTTATCGTTGCCAAAATAAAGGCACGCGACTTTGTAGTATAGAATAAGTTTTGAGTGATTATCTAATAATAAAATGAAGTCTTCCAGGCCGGGTTTTATTTTATCCATTAATGAGACACCGGCCTTAAAATCGCCGAGCATGAAAATCCGATTAAATTCATGCACATAGGTGTATTTAAGCAGCTTTAATCTGATATTCTCATTGAGTAGGCTTTTAGAATAATGACGTATTTCCCGTAACCGTCTACTGGAATTCACGAATTTATTGTATTTAGAAAGCTTGTACTGAGCAATCATTAGATTGTTGATTGCATTTAAATAATTTTCTACTCTTGATGTTTTTAATTCCTTGTTATCATCAAAAAGTCTAACCCACTCCCTTGCGTAGTAGTAACCGGAATCGAAATCCTGAAGAAAGAAGTAGTAGTTGACGAAAAGATTATACAGGTTAATTTTTTCATTTAGGGATAGCTTTTTCTCTTCGAATTGAGGCAATTCATTAATCAAAGCCTTTACTTCATTTTCATCAGTTTCGTTTCTAATGTATCCAATTTTAGCATATATGGAGCCAAGCTTAGCTGAGATATTCGTTATGATGTTAATGTTATTGATTCTGGTATTTACATCACGCACGTCTGCGATAATCCGATTTACACGGGCCTCATTGTCGGGTCCGATGGTATGTGTGAGTACGTTTTTTTCCCATTTTAAGATTTCCAATTGTAGCTCAAGATTATCGATTTTTTTTGCCCGTTTCTTTGCCTTTTTGAGTACATCCACACATTGTTCGTATAAACTCCTATTAAACAATATCTGTGCATGGTCAATCATCTCTCTGATCTGAATGTCCATGATATTGGTTTGGCTGAATTGACGAATGGAACTTAGTAGCTTTTTATACAGATGTGCTTTAAGATTAGATACCTGCTGAGGAATAAGATTTGGAATCTCCTGGGGAAGTTTTTCTTCTTGATAAACCTGCATCCGTTCAAGCGCGTGAAAAAGTAAGAGATATTTCGCGTTTGGGTCTTCAAGCTTAGCTTGAAGTTTGAAATAGCGCTTTTCACTTTTTTTAAGTGACCGAATGAGCGAAAATAGATAATCTGATTTCTCTTTAGACATCGTAATTATTTTAATCTAAAGTAGGTTTAAATTTTAATAATAAACGCTTTTCTTTTTTTAGAAATCGTAATATAAAAAATATTAGGTCTGCGTAGAGATTCCTATACAAATACATTTGAATGAAAATTAGATTCAAAACGGTATGAGTAATAGGATTCAGATTTTTGACACTACCCTGAGAGATGGCGAACAAGTGCCAGGTTGTGGGTTGAATAAGGATGAAAAGATCATCATTGCGAAGGCTCTGGAGGAACTGGGTGTAGATGTAATAGAAGCCGGCTTTCCAATATCTAGCCCTGGTGATTTTGAATCCGTGCAGGCACTGGCCGCGACTATTAAGGAAGCGACAGTCTGTGGGCTTTCCAGAGCCGTCCAAAAGGATATTGAATGCGCTGCTGAGGCCCTGAAGCATGCTGTTCGACCGAGAATACACACGGGTATAGGCACCTCTGACCAACATGTTTTTACCAAATTGAAGCTTACCAGAGATCAGGTTTTGGAGCGAACTAAAGAATGTGTCTCTTATGCTAAAAAGTTTGTGGAAGATGTGGAATTCTATGCCGAGGATGCAGGAAGAACAGATAACGAATTTCTGGCCAGGGTGGTGCAGACTGCTGTAAAGGCAGGTGCTACCGTTGTGAATATTCCTGACACTACGGGATATTGCTTACCCGAAGAGTATGGAGAGAAAATCAAATATTTGGTAGATAATGTAGTGGGTATTGAACATGCCACTATATCTACTCATTGCCATAATGATCTGGGACTTTCTACAGCTAATTCAATCGCTGGTATCCAAAACGGAGCCCGTCAAGTGGAATGTACTATAAATGGAGTAGGTGAAAGAGCAGGAAACACTTCACTGGAAGAAGTAGTGATGATTTTGCGTAAGCATAATTGGCTTAATTATGATACAGGTATTAATTCCAAAAAACTATATCCCATTAGTAGGTTAGTTTCAGATACCATGAATATGCCTGTTCAACCGAACAAGGCAATAGTAGGTTCCAATGCATTTGCTCACTCATCTGGTATACATCAAGATGGTGTGATAAAGAATCGTGATAATTATGAGATTATAGACCCTGCCGAAGTTGGTGTGGATAAGTCAAGCATCATACTTACAGCAAGAAGTGGAAGGGCTGCACTTAATTTTAGACTAGGCCAAATTGGCATTCAATTAGGTAAAGACGAATTGGAAGAGGCCTACCAGCGCTTTCTGAAGTTAGCTGATGAAATCAATGTAGTGAACGACCCGGAATTGAAAGACTTGGCTGGAGAGTACGTGAACGCTTAATGAAGCTATGGGAAGGACACTTTTTGATAAGATTTGGGATAGCCACGTTATACATACCATTGAAGATGGTCCACAGGTAGTCTATATCGACCGTCATTTCATTCATGAAGTAACCAGTCCTCAGGCATTTGCCGGTTTAAAAAAACGGGGCATTGGTGTTTTTAATACTTCCAAAACTATTGCCACGGCTGATCATAATGTGCCTACTAAAGATCAGCATCTACCGATTAAAGATGCACTTTCTAAACATCAAGTAGATACTCTGATTAAAAATTGTGAGGAATTTGACGTGGAACTCTACGGCTTGGGACATCCCTATCAAGGTATTGTTCACGTAATAGGTCCTGAGCTGGGTATCACCCAACCTGGAATGACTATCGTTTGTGGTGATAGCCATACGTCTACCCACGGCGCGTTTGGTAATATCGCTTTCGGAATAGGTACTAGCGAAGTAGAGCAGGTTTTGGCTACCCAATGTGTATTACAGCGTAAACCTAAAACCATGAAAATACAAGTGGATGGAGCGCTTCGAAAAGGGGTAGTATCCAAGGACATCATATTATATGTAATCTCTCAGATCTCTACTAGCGGTGGAACAGGCTATTTCGTAGAGTTTTGTGGCTCTGCCATTGAATCCTTAAGCATGGAGGCTCGAATGACCATCTGTAATATGAGCATCGAGATGGGGGCCCGGGGAGGTATGATTGCTCCCGATGAAATTACCTTTAACTACATCAAAGGAAGACAATTTGCACCACAGGGGAGCGTGTGGGATGAAAAATTGACTTTCTGGAAGACATTGAAGACGGATGAAGGTGCTGTATTTGATAAGGAGTACTATTTTGACGCTGCCGCTATTGAACCTATGATAACTTATGGTACGAATCCGGGTATGGGCATTGGCATTTCTGAAAAAGTACCTGCTGATAGCGATACCGTTAATGCCACATTAAAAAAGGCCCTAAATTATATGGACCTGGAAGGTGGCCGCCAGCTATTAGGTAAAAAGATTGATTATGTGTTCATAGGAAGCTGTACTAACTCCCGTATCGAAGATTTAAGGATGGTAGCTGATCTGGTGAAGGGCAAGCAAAAAGCTGATCACGTGAATGCCATGATCATTCCTGGCTCTAAGCAAGTAGAAAAGCAAGCCGTAGATGAAGGTATCGATAAAGTACTTGCTGCTGCTGGTTTTGAACTGCGGCAACCGGGTTGTTCCGCGTGTTTGGGTATGAATGAAGATAAGGTGCCCACAGGAATGTACTGCGTGTCCACTTCCAATCGAAATTTTGAGGGAAGGCAAGGTCCTGGCGCACGAACCATGCTCGCTAGCCCATTAACGGCCGCGGCAGCTGCGCTCACCGGTTATGTAACAGATGTTAGAGAGATGCTGAATTGACATGGAAAAATTTCAAAAGCTAATTTCGACTGTTGTGCCCCTTCCGTTACAGGATGTAGATACTGATCAAATTATTCCTGCCCGATTCTTAAAGGCAACGACACGTGAGGGATTTGGAGATAACCTATTTCGAGACTGGCGCTATGACCCGGAAGGAAAACCTAATGCAGACTTCGTTTTGAATCAGGAGAATGTTCAGGGGGACATATTAGTAGCCGGGAAGAATTTTGGATGTGGTTCCAGCAGAGAGCATGCGGCCTGGGCTATTTATGACTATGGTTTCAAGGTGGTAGTATCCAGCTTTTTCGCGGACATTTTTAAGAATAATGCCTTAAACAACGGGCTCCTACCTGTTCAGGTTTCTGATGCTTTTTTAGCGAAGATCTTTTTTATTATTCAAGGTAATCCCTCGGCTCAGCTAGAGATTGATTTGGAAAATGAACTTATCACACTCCAGACGACTGGGGAATCCGAATCTTTTGAAATCAACGCTTATAAGAGATACTGTCTCCAGCAAGGTTACGATGATATTGATTTTTTAATCAGTAAAAAACTGGAAATACAGGAATTTGAAAATGCTACCACCATTTGAAATAATATTTAAATGAATGAGATGAATAAAAAAATTGCTGTGCTACCAGGTGATGGAATAGGTCCTGAGGTGGTGAGACAAGCCAAAAAGGTACTTCAGTCAGTAGAAGAGATCTATGGGTATTCATTTGAATATAAAGAAGGTCTGGTCGGTGCTATTGCTATTGATGAAGCCGGAGATCCATTCCCCCAGGATACCGAAGAGATATGCAGAAAAGCAGATGCAATACTCTTTGGAGCTATCGGTCACCCAAAATACGATGACAACCCGAAAGCTAAAATAAGGCCTGAACAGGGTCTTCTTGCTATGCGAAAAAAGCTCGGCCTATTTGCGAATGTCCGTCCGGTATCCAGCTATAACGCACTGTTACCCATTTCACCTTTAAAGGAGGAAATAATACAGGGGGCCGATTTTGTAGTATTCCGGGAGCTGACTGGTGGGATTTATTTTGGGCAACCTCGCGGGCGATCAGAAGATGGAAATAGCGCTTTTGATTCTTGCACCTATTCGAAAGATGAAATTATAAGGGTAAGTAAGCTGGCGTTTGAGGCTGCCCTGAATAGAAATAAAAGGGTAACCTTAGTGGATAAGGCAAATGTTCTGGCTACCTCAAGGCTATGGCGTGAAACAGTGCAGAATTTGGCATCGGAATACCCCGATGTTAGCCTGGATTTCATGTTCGTAGATAATGCGGCCATGAAAATCATTCAGAACCCTCGGTATTTTGATGTAGTTCTCACGGAAAATATGTTTGGCGATATCATTACTGACGAGGCCTCAGTTATTTCAGGGTCGTTGGGTATGTTACCTTCCGCTTCTATCGGGAAATCTCAAAGCTTATACGAGCCGATACACGGGTCTTATCCGCAAGCAGCCGGTAAAGATATAGCTAATCCTTTTGGTGCTATACTTTCCGCCGCTATGCTGCTGGAGTACTCCTTTGACTTGGTAAATGAAGCCAGACTAGTGCAGCAGTCTGTGGTTCAAGCCCTTGAGGAAGGTTTTGTTACGGAAGATATTAATCGTGAAACAGCTAAGTCTACCAGTCAGGTAGGTGACAGAATAGTTTCGATCATGAATGAATTAGCAGCAGTTAATTCTTAATTAATGAAAAAAATCAATATTTTATATTGTACTTATAAAATCTATTTAGCTAGCTTTACTTTAAGATTAAAAGATGAAGAGCGTAAATATCATAGTCCTGATCATTATTAGTGTCATTCAAATGACCACGGAGGACTGTTGATATTGTAAATAACAACAACAAATATCAAAGCGCCTCCCGAATACAGGAGGCGCTTTTTTTTTGAAAAATTTAAACGAGATAACTTAAAGATGTACTACAATAAAAAAACTACAGTATTCTTAGACGGTAAGTGGATGGCGGCAGGAGATGCAAGTGCAGGTCTATATAATCAAACCATGCATTACGGTAATGGTGTATTTGAAGGCATACGCGCCTACCAAAATGCAGATGGCTGTAATGTATTCAAGGCCAAAGAACATTTTGAGCGCCTTCAGTATTCTGCCACTAAAATGCATATCGATTTACCCTATTCGGTTGAAGAATTAATCCATATTTCCTATGAGATTCTCGATAAAAACGATCTGACCAATGCCTATATCCGCCCTTTAGTTTATTTGGGTGCAAATATGTCTCTTATGCCAACGGATGAAGTACATGTTTTTATGGCCGCTTGGAAATGGGAAAAGTACTTGGGGGATAAGCCTCTTAACGTGATGGTCTCTTCTTATCAGCGTCCTAATCCTAAATCGTGTCATGTGGAAGCCAAAGTAGTAGGACATTACACCAACTCTATTTTAGCTACAACAGAAGCTAAAAAATTGGGTTATGATGAAGCCCTTCTCTTAGATATGCATGGCAATGTGGCTGAAGGCTCAGGCGCCAATTTTTTTTACGAGAAAGAAGGTATTCTTTATACTCCGCCTGCTGGAAATATTCTTCCTGGTATTACCAGGGCTACCATTATGGAGCTGGCCAAAGACTTAGGTATACGTGTGGTTGAAAAGAATTTTACAATTGAAGAAGTATACGGTGCAGACAATGCCTTTTTTGTGGGTACCGCAACAGAAGTAGCGCCAATTGCCTCGATTAATGGAGAATCCTTCCAGGGTGGTTGGGAAGATTCTGCCGGCCACAGTCTCTACCTCATGTACCGTCAAAAGGTACAATACAACGAGTATCAAGGACTTACCATCGTATAATGATGAGTGAGGTGAGGAATAAATATAGCCAGCTGGTAACCCAAGACCCTACGCAACCTGCGGCAAGGGCTATGCTTCACGCCATTGGTTTAACCAAGGAAGATTTAGGTAAACCCCAGATAGGTATTGTAAGTACAGGCTTTGAAGGGAATCCATGCAATATGCATTTGAATGACCTCGCGGCTTTAGTAAAAAAAGGGATGGATCCTGATGAGATCATAGGTTTAATATTCAATACGATAGGAGTAAGTGACGCTATCTCCATGGGTACTCCAGGTATGCGATACAGCTTGCCTTCTAGGGATTTGATAGCCGATTCAATAGAAACGGTGGTGAATGCTCAAGCTTATGATGGACTTATATCGGTAGTAGGTTGCGATAAAAATATGCCCGGAGCAATGATTGCGATGGGCAGATTAAACCGGCCGGCCATTTTGGTCTATGGAGGTACAATAGCTCCTGGCTGTCATGCTGACCAAAAATTAGATGTAGTATCAGCGTTTGAAGCTTTAGGAAAAAAAATAGCTGGTTCTATTTCTGAAGATGATTACGAAGGCGTTGTAATGAATGCTTGCCCCGGTCCTGGTGCCTGTGGAGGTATGTATACCGCCAATACCATGGCCTCTTCGATAGAAGCTATGGGTATGGCCCTGCCTTATGGTGCCTCCAATCCTGCAATAAGTAATGAGAAAAGATTAGAGTGTGAAAAAGTAGGCAAGGCTATCTCGTATTTGATCGATCATGACCTTAAGCCTAGAGATATCGTCACTAAAGCGTCATTAGAAAATGCTATTCGACTGATAACGGTACTGGGAGGATCAACGAATGCTGTGCTGCACTTGCTGGCCATCGCCAAGGCTTTCGAACTAGAGCTTTCATTGCAGGATTTTACCCGAATTAGTGCGGAAACCCCTTTTCTTGCTGATCTGAAACCTAGCGGTAAATATGTTATGGAAGACTTACATCTTATTGGAGGTATACCTGGAGTGATGAAAATGATGTTGGAGGAAGGTATGATTGACGGCAGTTGCCTAACGGTAACGGGTAAGACCATTGCAGAAAACCTGGCAGAACTAAAACCATTGCACGAGGCCCAGGACATTGTGCGTAATAAAAAGCAACCAATCAAGCCCACAGGACACATTAGGATCCTCAGAGGAAATTTAGCGCCGGAAGGATCAGTCGCTAAGATTACTGGTAAGGAAGGAGAACTATTTGAAGGGCCGGCAAGGGTATTTGATAGTGAATTTGAAGCGAATGACCAGCTATCTGCGGGTGAAGTAAAAGCCGGAGAAGTAATTGTAATTCGCTATGAAGGCCCAAAAGGCGGACCGGGCATGCCAGAGATGCTCAAACCTACGGCAGCGATTATGGGTGCTGGATTAGGTAAAGAGGTAGCACTGATTACCGATGGTCGTTTTTCAGGGGGTACTCATGGATTTGTGGTAGGACATATTACTCCTGAAGCACAGGATGGTGGTCCGTTAGCTCTAGTGCAAGATGGTGACCGCATAAAAATTGATGCCAAAGGCAATACCCTGGATGTTTTGATTTCCGAAGAAGATCTTGCTAAAAGAAAAGATGAATGGCAGCCAAGACCCCTCAAAAAACAGAGTGGTGTGCTATACAAGTATGCAAAATTTGTGTCATCCGCATCGGAAGGGTGCGTAACGGATATATAATATGGAAACACTTACCGTAATCAAGGAAGTAGAAAAGAAGAACCAGACTATCAGTGGATCAGAAGCCGTTATCGTTTCCTTGCTGGAAGAAGGAACTGAAACTATTTTTGGCTATCCGGGAGGGGCTATCATGCCTATTTATGATAGTTTATATGGTTATCAAGATCGACTTAAGCATGTGCTTACCCGCCATGAACAAGGGGCTATACATGCTGCTCAGGGTTTCGCCCGTGTTTCCAATACTCCCGGAGTGGTCTTTGCTACTTCAGGGCCTGGAGCGACAAACTTAATTACCGGCTTGGCAGATGCCAAAATTGACAGTACACCTTTAGTATGTATTACGGGGCAGGTTGCTTCATCGCTTTTAGGTACCGATGCTTTTCAGGAAACCGATGTTATTAGTCTTTCCATGCCTGTTACTAAATGGAATTGTCAGGTTACCAAGGCGGAAGAAATACCAGCGGCCATCGCTAAAGCATTTTATATTGCTAAGTCAGGTCGTCCGGGGCCAGTATTGATTGATATCACCAAAGACGCACAATTTGCCACGCTGAATTACGATTACAAAAAGTGCCAGGGCTTTCGAAGCTACATTCCAAGTCCTACCGTAAATGTAGAAAAGATCAAAGAAGCCGCTGAGCTGATTAACAATGCAAAAAGGCCCTACATCTTGTTTGGTCAAGGTGTGATTTTGTCTGAGGCGGAGAAAGAATTTAAAACATTTATTGAGAAAACAGGAATACCTGCTGCGTGGACGCTCTTAGGGCTTTCAGCCTTGCCTACAGATCATCCGCTGAATGTTGGCATGCTGGGCATGCATGGTAACTATGGCCCCAATAAATTAACGAATGAGTGTGATGTCCTGATTGCTATCGGCATGCGCTTTGATGATCGTGTTACAGGTAATTTATCTCGTTATGCGAAGCAAGCAAAGGTGATACACCTGGAAATAGATCCTGCCGAAATCGATAAAAATGTGAAGGCTGATGTACCCGTTTTAGGCGATGCTAAAAGGTCCCTTCAGCTTTTGATTGAGCATTGTCATGCTAATGAGCACACGGAATGGCTTCAACGATTTGAAGATCATATGAAGCAGGAATATGAAAAAGTAATCGAGGATGAGCTACATCCTTTAAAAGAAGGGCTTACTATGGGTGAAGTTATCCGCAGAGTAAATGATCTTACTGATGGCGATGCCGTGGTGGTGACTGATGTAGGACAGCATCAAATGGTCGCTTGCCGCTACGCCAACTTTAAGAAAACCAAGAGCAACATTACTTCCGGAGGATTGGGAACTATGGGTTTTTGCCTTCCCGCTGCCTTGGGAGCTAAGCTTGGTGCCCCTCAGCGAGAAGTAGTAGCCGTAATTGGAGATGGCGGTTTTCAGATGACTCTTCAGGAGTTAGGTACTATTTTTCAAACCCGGGCCGCTGTTAAGATCATTATTCTCAATAATCAGTTTTTAGGAATGGTGCGTCAATGGCAGCAGTTGTTTTTTGATAAGCGCTATTCTTCAACGGAGCTGGTTAATCCTGATTTTGTGGCTGTCACCAAAGGATTTGGGATAGAAGCATCAAGTGTTTCCGAACGAGATGGTTTAGATACTGCGCTTAAAACCATGTTCGATCATGACGGTCCATACTTGCTAGAAGTGAAAGTAGAAAAAGAAGATAATGTATTTCCGATGGTACCTACCGGAGCGGGTGTAGATGAGATACGCTTAGAATAACAGAGATGAAAAAGAATTATACCATCGTAATATTCACCGAGAATAAGATCGGTTTGCTGAACCGAGTTACTTCCCTGTTTACGCAACGGCACATCAATATAGAGAGCCTTACTACCTCAGAGTCTGAATATGAAGGTATACATCGGTTTACCGTTGTGATTGAGGAATCGGAGGAAAAGACCTTCAAAGTAGTAAAGCAAATAGAAAAGCAGGTAGAGGTGTTAAAGGCTTTTTGTTTTACGGATGAACAGACGGTAAGCAGTGAAATTGCCCTCTATAAAATTAAGTGTGATACCTCTGTTGATCAGGTTGCGCTAAAAGCAGTAGTGGATCGGCATAAAGCCTACGTTAAAGAAGAAATCGGTG
>JBCCSU010000028.1:0-29420 GCA_039199635.1 Bacteroidota bacterium
AAACGGGAGTATATACAGGTTAAATTCAAATTAGAAATTCTGGTAAAGTCTGACTATCAGATCGATAGACAGCTGTCAAAAAAATAAGCACAATTATTGATAAGCTACAGGCCATGAAGATAGATAAGAATACCAAAGTTCAGTTGGCTGACTGAAGAAACACGATCCGAGGATACTATCCGTCAGGAACTTTTCCGAATTCTGGGCCTCAGTTTCATCTTAGCTATTATCATAGTAATTTCTGCTTTTCTTCTTCTTACATAGATAATCTTTTGATAATACCGTTAACGTTTGTATTCTCGAATGAAGATATAATTTTACAAAATGACACGCTTGATTTTTGTAATTGTATCGCTGTGCACTACCAGTATTACCCTGGCGCAAAAGTCTATTGATAAAATTACCTTCGGTTCCTGCAGTCATGAATATGACGAAGACCAAATGTGGCCGGAGATTATTGCGGAGAATTCCGATCTGTTCATTTGGACAGGTGATATAATCTATGGCGACTCACCAAGTATGGATACATTAGCTGCGAAATATGCTACACAAAAAAATCGCGCAAGTTATCAGGTATTATTAGACTCTACACCCATTATTGGTATTTGGGATGATCATGACTATGGTGCGAATGATGCGGGAAAAAATTACAAACCTAAAAAGGCCAGTAAAGAACAACTCCTGAATTTTTTGAATGTGCCAGACGATAATCCGGTGAGAGATCATGACGGTATGTACAATACTTATTCCTACGGAAGCGATGGTCAAAAAGTAAAGATCATTCTATTAGACTGCCGGTATTTCAGAGATACACTTTTTGAAGACACGCAAACCAAGGCTAGTTATAAACCCAATTTAGAGGGTGATATACTCGGGGAAGTACAATGGCAATGGTTGGAAAATGAATTGACTCACTCAGATGCGCAATTGAACATTCTTATATCAGGTATTCAAATCTTAGCTCAAGAACACAATTATGAGAAGTGGAGTAATTTTCCGAAATCAAGAACACGATTGCTCGAAATGATTGAAAATATAAAACCAGCTCCTACCCTTTTTATCTCAGGAGATCGCCATATTGCTGAGCTATCTAAACTAGAATCTGATCAACTTCTTTACCCACTTTACGATTTTACTTGCAGCGGACTCACCCACACTTGGAGCCATCCCTCGGAAGAGCACAACAGCCTGAGAGAAGGTGAACTTATCATTCAAAAGAACTACGGGGTTCTTGAAATCGATTGGAAGAACAACTCTCCAAAAGTAACTTTTTTGATCAAAGGCAATGAAGGTGCAGAATACCTGCGCCATGTATGCCAATATTAAAACAATCTTTTAGAATAATCTTGAAGGCTATTCTTCCATCCAGATCAAATTACCCGTTCTTCTGACAAGCAAAATCCGTAGTACGGATGGAGGTTTTTGAGATAGCCTTATAACCACCGGCCACATCTATCATTTTATGAAACCCTCGGCTTTTCATGATTGAAGCAAAGATCATGGAACGATATCCACCCAAGCAGTGAACATAATACTCCGTATCTCGATCCAACTCTTCCATATTGTCATTAATGAAATCTAAAGGCGTGTTTGCGGCACCCTCTACATGTTCAGCTTCAAATTCTGATGGTTTTCTTACGTCTAACACATGGATGTTATGAGTCTCGAAGTCTTGCTGAAACCGATCAGCAGAAATAGAGCTCACTGTTTCTATTTCCTTTCCCGCTTCTTTCCAGGCTTCAATACCACCTTTTAAGTAGCCCAGCGTGTTATCATAACCTACCCTGGAAAGCCTGGTGACCACCTCCTCTTCCCTGCCTTCAGGAGCAAGATAAACGATGGGCTGCTTTAGATCATTGATCAAAGCACCAACCCAAGGTGCAAAACTACCGTCAACTCCAATGAATATGGAATTAGGAATATGGCCTCCTGCAAATTCACCTGGAGACCTGGTATCTAACACAAGTGCACCTTCGTGGTTTGCCATAGATTCGAACGTATCTACTTCTAATGCTACACTACCTTTTTTTAATACTTCTTCAAAGTTGTAAGCACCTGTTTTATTCAGCATCGCATTTTTAGCGAAATATTGTGGCGGTGGCAAAATACCGACAGTTACCTCAGTTATGAATTCCTTTTTTGTCATATCGGCCCTCAACGCATAGTTCACCTCTTTTTGATGGCCTAACGAATCAAACGTTTCCTTACTCATATTTTTACCACAAGCTGATCCTGCTCCATGTGCAGGATAGACAATGACATTATCCGGAAGTGGCATTATTTTATTTCTCAAACTGTCATATAACATCCCGGCTAGATCCTCTTGAGTCAAATCTGATTTAACGGCAAGATCAGGTCTACCCACATCTCCAATAAACAGAGTATCTCCGCTAAATATGGCATATTCTTTACCTGATTCATCAAAAAGCAAGAACGTGGAACTCTCAGGAGTGTGTCCTGGTGTATGGAGGACTTTGATCTTTACATTTCCGAGCTTAAACTCCTCTTCGTCATCGGCTTCATGAATATCGTACTCCGTTTTAGCGCCAGGCCCATAAACTATTTTAGCGCCTGTATTATTAGCCAGATCAACATGTCCGGAGACAAAATCTGCGTGAAAATGCGTTTCAAAAATATACTTGATCTGAGCGTTATTCTTCTCCGCCTTCTTTAAATAAGGTGCAGTTTCTCGTAAAGGATCAATGATAGCTACTTCTCCGTCAGATTCTATGTAGTAGGCCCCCTGGGCTAAACATCCGGTATATATCTGTTCTACTTTCATAATTTCTTTAGTTTGATATTATTGGCTTTCCTGAAGGATTTTTTTGAAATTTTTGTCCACTTAAAATCATTTGACCTTGCTTGGGATTTCAATGGTATATCTTTCAAGCCATTTCAAATACTCATTTGGTTAAATCGCACGTAGTTGGATCTCTCTTATATGAATCCAAAGTTAGTCCATAGATTTTTTTTCATAGTGACATTAATCACCATTATCACTTGCTACTAAAATTTCACTACAATCCTATTTCTGCCCAATTCTATCTTTTCTTGGTTTTCCAATTGCTTCAATAATCGAGAAATGACCTCCCGAGTAGAATTCAACTCTTCTGCAATCTTTTGGTGCGTAGTTTCTAATACATGATTGTTATTAATAGTAGATTTATCTATAAGATACTGTAACAGTCTTTCATCCATTTTCTTAAAAGCAATACTGTCGATAGCATTTAGTAACTCAACGAACCTGGCTTGGTAAGTTTGCATAACAAAATTTTTCCAGGTAGGATATTTCAGCATCCAAGAATCTAATAGCTGGGCTGGTAAAAGTATAATTTCCGAATCTTCCTCTGCTACCGCACGAATCTCACTTTTTTGGTTGGCAAGGCAACAAGTTAATGACATAGCACAGGTTTCACCGGCTTGTAAATAATACAAGATCAACTCACTAGCATCCTTATTCATGCGCAAGATCTTTAGGGCGCCTGAAATAAGTAAAGGCATATGTACAATCTCGGATCCATAATCCATCAATTTTTCACCTTCCTTTACTCTTATAAAACGCCCGGAGTCACTAATCTCAGCAGCAAGACCTCGGTCTCTTAATTCAGGAAAATTTTCATTTATTAACTTGGAGATAGACATCATGCTTCAAAAATATATATTTGTTTATTCTAAAGAGTTTTATCAAGTGAGTGCTGGTCAACAGCAAGCAGCACTTAACATAAGTTAAACAAGTTTAAAACACAGCGCGAATTGCTAAGGTTCGGCTGAAAATATTGATGTTATCAACCATAAAATCTGATCTACCCGCAGGCCTGGTAGTTTTTCTAGTGGCCGTACCTCTTTGCTTAGGTATTGCACTAGCTTCGGGTGCGCCATTATTTTCGGGAATTATAGCCGGAATGGTAGGTGGTATTGTCGTAGCTCTCATCAGTGGTTCTAAAATTGGTGTTAGCGGCCCTGCCGCTGGATTGGCCGTAATCGTAGCAGATGCCATAGCACAGTTAGGCACGGATAGCAGCGGAAACTTTAACATGGAAGTGGGGTTTGCGCTTTTTCTTTCTGCTATTGTATTAGCAGGAATTTTCCAGATCATACTAGCTTTTCTAAAAGCAGGGATCATTGGCTATTATTTTCCTAACTCCGTCATCAAGGGTATGCTCTCAGCTATAGGTATTATTATCATATTGAAGCAAATACCTCATGCTTTAGGCCATGACGTGATACCTGACGGATTTTTGGGCTTCTTCCAAAAGGATGGGGAAAACACCTTTTCTGAGATCATCGTCTCATTTCAGGATATAAACCCAGCAGCCGTGATCATCACCACGGTTTCTATGGTAATATTAATAGTTTGGGAGCAGAGCTTTGTAAAGCGGCTGAAGTTCTTTCAGATCATTCAGGGGCCTTTAGTGGTGGTAATTACAGGAATTTTACTAGGAAGATTTTTCAGCGGGGCGGGCTATCATTTAGACGCAGATGAAATGGTTAACATACCTCTGGCTGCTGAGTCCGGCGGCTTTACGTCATTATTTACTTCTCCTGACTGGAGCAGGCTTTTCACGTTTGAGATATTTTTATTGGGATTAACCATAGCCATAGTAGCTAGTTTAGAAACACTATTATGTGTGGAAGCTACGGACAAACTTGATCCGGATAAGAACATAACACCCACTAATCGTGAACTTCTCGCGCAGGGAACAGGGAACATTATTTCCGGCTTAATTGGGGGGCTTCCGGTCACCCAGGTCATTGTCAGAAGTTCTGCGAACATCCAGTCCGGGGGAAAATCAAAACTATCGGCCTTTATCCATGGCCTGATGATCTTGTTTAGCGCTCTTTTGATCCCAAATGTTCTAAATATGATCCCACTCTCTAGTTTAGCCGCTATCTTGTTTGTAGTGGGTTATAAACTAGCAAAGCCAGCACTCTTTCGGGAAATGATCTCTAAAGGAAAGGCACAGTTTTATCCTTTTCTCATCACCATCCTCGGGATTATATTTACTGATCTATTGATAGGGATAGGTATAGGGTTAGCAGTAGCTATATTCCTTATCCTTTACAAAAATTTCAACACGCCTTTTAGCTTTAGCGAAAACCATAAGCCAGGACAACCGATAGAAATCAAGTTATCGGAAAATGTTACATTTTTGAATAAAGCAGGTATTCTACAAGCGTTAAACGTAATTCCGCCCAAGAGCGAAGTAATTATAGATGCCACTAATTCTAACTACGTTCACCCAGATGTTGCTGAGATTATTGACGATTTTGAGATCCATGCAGCTAAAGTGGGAATTCAACTCGAAATACGAGGAGACTTTCATGAGGCTAAAAGCAACGCTCTCGTGGATTTCAAATCCAAGGTAGGTGAATCCATAAAGGAAAAATCTTATCTCACCAGTATTCTAAAATCTTGATGCCTAAACCAACATATTGCTCTACCTCTCGTTATTAACCTAACTGCAGAATACCCGGTATATGATTAAGATAAAACGATTACTTTTCTCGCTGGCTCTCCTTTTACTAGTCGCATTACTGAGCTTTTCATTTACAAACCCTGGAAAGCGTTACTTCGAAATCGCTAAAAACCTGGACATTTTCGCCTCTCTTTTTAAAGAAGTAAATACCATGTATGTGGATGATATCAATCCTAATAAAGTAATTAAAGTAGGAATTGATGCCATGTTAAAATCTCTGGATCCCTATACCGTGTATATCCCGGAAGATGATATTGAGGATTTCCGTACGCAGAGTACAGGTCAATACGGGGGAATAGGCGCGGTGACCAGCCGAATGAACGGAACCGTAAAGGTAATCATGTTGATGGAGGGGTACCCGGCACAAAAAAACGGCTTATTGATCGGAGATGAAATTATAAGGATCGGCAATGTAGATATCACCGGACTTTCTCGTGATGAAACGAACGAACTGATGAAAGGCCAAGCCAATACGGAAGTTAGCCTTACCGTTAAAAGATTTGGTGAGAAACAGCCGCTTACGCTCACATTTAAACGTGAAAAGGTTAAGGTTAAAAATGTTCCTTACTACGGTATGGCGAGAGATAATGTAGGCTATGTTAAATTGACAGATTTTACAATGCAGGCTGGAAAAGAGGTTAAAAATGCCGTTGTCGAGCTGAAAAAGTCTGGAGCTGAAAAGATCATTATAGATCTAAGGGGTAATCCAGGGGGTTTACTAATAGAAGCTGTAAATATTGTGAATATTTTTATTCCCAAAGGCAAAGAGGTAGTATCTACGAAGGGTAAAGTCACTGAAAATAATGCTACGTATAAAACACTTAATGCGCCTGTGGACACCGAAATTCCATTGGCCGTTTTAATAGGTAGCGGAAGTGCCTCTGCATCGGAAATAGTAGCAGGATCGATTCAAGACTATGACAGGGGTATCATAATTGGCGAGAAGTCATTCGGCAAGGGCTTAGTGCAAATTCCCAGACCCCTTTCTTACAATTCCCAATTAAAAGTAACGATTGCTAAATATTACACTCCTAGCGGACGGTGTATTCAAGCCCTGGATTATAGCAACAGAAATCCTGACGGTAGCGTAGGGAAAGTAGCTGATAGCTTAAAAAATGAGTTCAGAACTAATAACAATCGGTTAGTATTTGATGGAGGCGGTATAGATCCTGATATCACCGTAGGCCAGGAGGTACTTTCACCTATCGCTTATACACTGGCTAGTAAAGGGTTAATTTTTGATTACGCCACAAAGTACTACTATGAGAACCCGAAGGCTGAGATGCAAAATTTTGAAATGTCAAATACCCAGTATAGTGATTTTATTGATTGGGTTAGTAATAAGGATTTTAATTATACCACGCGTGTAGAAAGCGATCTGGAACGGTTGACTAAAAACGCAGAAAAGGAAAAATATTATGCTCGGATCGAGCAACAAATAGAAGGACTAAAAACGACGATCCAAGAAAGTAAACAAAATGACTTGGTGAATTTCAGACCTCAAATTATAAAACTCCTTGAACAAGAAATAGCCACAAGATACCTGTATCAAAAGGGCGCAATAGAAAGCTCATTTGATAGTGATCAAGATATACTACGTGCCATATCAGTATTGAATGATCCAAAAGAATATAACGCTATCCTTTCAGGAATATAGTTGAAGAGAATTCTACTAAAATTGAAAAAATGGAAATACTGGATCATGGTATCCAGTTTGTTTCTCATTTTTCCTGTTATCTCTGGCTGTTTCACGTTCAGAATGACCTCTAAAAGTGCTGAAAAGTACTTTTCAGAAAAAAATGTAGCCGCTGAACTTGACACTTACAGCGTTGGGCAGAGAACCATAAACTATGTGAGTATTCCCAACCCCACTAAACCTACTATTCTATTTTTTCATGGTGCGCCGGGCTCGTGGTCGGCATTTAAACAATTTCTAATTGATACTACGCTAGTACCCATTGCAGGTTTGGTCTCCGTGGACAGGCCCGGATATGGCTATTCTGATTCGGCATGAGTGAACCTTCATTAAGTGAGCAGTCTAAATTGCTGAGGCCACTTCTTGAAAGATTTGCCGATACTCCTAATATTTTGGTAGGCCATTCTTTGGGAGGTCCGGTAATTGCAAAAATAGCCATGGACTTTCCGGAGCTGGTGGATGGATTAATATTGGTTGCCCCTTCCATTGATCCCGATCTGGAGCCGGAAGAAGATTGGTTCAGAACTCCTATGAGAAGTCCATTCATAAGTTGGATGATACCCACTTCCTTTCTGGTAACCAATAAGGAAATCTATTTTTTAGAGGAAGAACTTAGAAAAATGACTGAGGGCTGGCAAAGCATTAAGATACCCGTTACGGTTATACAAGGAGGGGAAGATATGCTGGTACACCCTGCTAATGCCGATTTTGCAGAAAGAGTCCTTATCAATTCAGAAGATGTGGAGTTGATACTTAAAGAAGAGGTTAACCACTTCATTCCCTGGAATCAACCAGAACTAATTCGATCTGCAATAATAGAAATGATCGAAAAAAAGAGGTGACTATCGCGCCACCTCTAAATCTTGAGAACCTATCTTATCTTAGAAACAACATCTCACGATATTTAACCAGAGGCCAATCCTCATCATCTATCAATAATTCTAACTTATCCACCGCATACCTTACGTCCTCAAAGTATTTCTCTTTGACATCATCGCAGTAGGCGATTGCTCTATCACGTGTATCTTCTATTTTGTTTATTCGCTTCCGCTCATCGATCATATCATTGACACCTTTATTCAAAGCATCGATATAATCTGTTATCTTTTGAATACTGCTGAGTACTTCCTTATTATCAATACCCAAGCCTTTTAACCCATTCGCATTCTGGATCAATTTATTCTGATAATTAATGGCCGTAGGGATAATATGATTGAGGATTAGATCAGCCATTACCCTAGATTCAATCTGGATTTTCATGATGTAAGCTTCCCAGCTTATCTCATTTCTTGCTTCGAGCTCTACATCCGTCAATACCTTGTGTTTACTAAATGCCTTACGCGCTTTTTTTGTAAGATAAGCATCTAGCGCACGTGGCGTATCTTTGACGTTAGCCAACTTACGCTTTTCAGCCTCTTTTACCCAGTCGTCAGAATATCCATCGCCCTCGAAACGTACTTTCTTTGACTCTTTAATGTACTTTCTTAGCACATTGACAATGGCAAGTTTCTTATCCGTACCTTTCTCTACATCCTTCTCTACATCATTGTAGAATTGCGTTAATTGCTCAGCTACAATCAAATTGAGAATAGTCATGGGTGATGCCGTATTTGCACTACCGCCTACCGCTCTGAACTCAAACTTATTACCGGTAAAGGCAAATGGAGACGTTCTGTTTCTATCCGTGTTATCAAGTATTATTTCCGGTATTTTGTCAATACCTAACTTCATATACATGTTATCACCTTTTTCAACTTTGATGTTACCGTTTTTCTCAAGTTCATCGAGAACAGAAGTTAACTGTGAGCCAATAAACACGGACATGATAGCCGGAGGTGCCTCATTAGCTCCTAGTCTGTGATCATTACCAGCTGAAGCAATACTTGCTCTTAGCAGATCTGCGTATTCATCTACGGCCTTAATGGTATTTACGAAGAACGTAAGAAATACAAGATTTTCTCTGGCGCTTGAACTTGGCTGAAAAAGATTCACACCGGTATTAGTGATAAGGGACCAGTTATTATGCTTTCCCGTTCCGTTCAATCCGGCAAATGGTTTTTCATGAAATAGAACCCTAAGAGAATGTTGCTCGGCCACTTTATTCATGGTATCCATAAGAAGCTGATTATGGTCAGTAGCCACGTTAATATCTTCAAATACCGGGGCTACTTCAAATTGACTCGGGGCCACTTCATTATGCCGTGTGCTTACCGGAATTCCCAATTTCAACGCTTCAATCTCAAAATCTTTCATGAAGTCGTAGATCCTAGGAGGTATAGAACCAAAGTAATGGTCATCTAACTGCTGACCGCGTGCCGGATTATGGCCAAAAACAGTTCTTCCTGACATAACCAGGTCGGGCCGACTATTATAAAGTGCTTTATCTACCACAAAATACTCTTGTTCGCAGCCCAGAGATGGCTTAACCCGAGTCACCTTCCGGTCAAAAAGCTGGCACACTTTGGTAGCGGCTTTATCCACTGCTTCTACTGCCTTCAAGAGAGGAGCCTTATTATCTAAGGCTTCACCGGTGTATGAAACAAAGATAGTGGGAATACAAAGTGTAACCCCATAAATAAACATGGGTGAACTCGGATCCCAGGCTGTATAACCTCTGGCTTCGAACGTGCTTCTTATACCACCGTTCGGAAAGGATGAAGCGTCCGGTTCTTGCTGTACAAGGGCGCTTCCTTTAAATCGCTCGATTCCCGATAGATAATCATAGAATGTATCGTGCTTTTCGGCAGTAGTTCCGGTTAGGGGTTGGAACCAGTGGGTAAAATGGGTGGCTCCTTTTGAAAGTGCCCAGGCTTTGGCAGCAGATGCCACAGCGTCCGCAGTAACTTCATCGATCTTAAGCCCTTGGTCGATGGATTTTTTCACTTGCTTAAAAACATCAGGGGCAAGAAGAGCCTGCATTTCGGAAAGGCTGAACACATTTTCTCCATAAAAATCTGATATCTTTCCCGGTGCTTCTACCTCTATAACTGGTCGGTTGTTGGCCTGCTCAAGAGCACTGAATCGTAATTTTGACATAGTGGTTGAAAATTTTATTGATTAAGCGTCAAAACTATCAATTTATACTCGTACTGGTTCGTTTTTTAACTGAATTTTGGGAAAAAGCAGTTGAAAAATCAAAAAAAGCGATCAAAAGCATTCATTTTATTAAAAAACATCAGAATTTATCTAATTCTTCGTCCAATTTTTCAAAGACAAACTTCTTTTCCGGCGATGGGTATTTGTTTGCTTTTTTCTTTAGTTGATGATGGATATAGGCCCTATCGTTCACTGACTTCATTTTATACCTGTATTCTAAAGTTTCCAAAAGGTAATCGTAGGGACTTTTGGAAGAAATAAGCTTCACCAAAATAGGAATCGTTTCTATGATAATAAAAAGAAGGATAATGAAAAGATTAGCCATCCAAATGGCATCGCTAGAAGCTGTTAATCTCTTCAGTGCGTCAAGTCTGGAGGCTAACCCACCGAGCTGTACTGGCTCAAGTGCCCGCAGATCGGCTTCTATTTTTCTGTCCAAAGAAGATAATGTTTTATTCTTATCAGCTACCAGAGCATTGTTCTTTTTACTTAACGTTTCAAATTCCAGTTGAGCTTTATCTGCATCTGCCTTTTTAATTCTATAAATGGGACCCGCATTGCGTTTCTTTGTTCCTCCGGTTCCATCTGCTTCCATTCTAGCTATTTTAACTAACTCATCACGTTTTTGTGAAGCTATTTGAAGCTCTCCCTTGAGTAACTCTATTTCAGATTTTAGCTCTCGCTGCAAGACCGCGTATTTGCCTCTTACCTTACTCTCCAACTTTATTACTGCCTGCTGCTGCATAACCAATAGCTCTGTCTCTACTTCTTTTTCAAAGATTTTTAGCTCGAGTGGTTTGGAAATCACTAAGGAAATCAAAATGGCCAGCGCTACACGAGGTAAGGCCTTAAGAAGCTCTATCCGGATGTTTTTACATTTACGCATGCTCAACACTACATATCTGTCCAGGTTAAAGATCATAAGCCCCCAAATTAATGCTCCTAAAGCCGCTATAAATGCATTTTCGAAGACCATCATTAGCGCGTATCCTGCACCTAAACCCGCAAAAAGACCGGTAAAAAGTAGTGTGGCTCCAATTCCTGCATATTTAGAGGCATCTGTAGGGCAGTTTTCAAGTAGCTTTTTATCAACCCCCGAACAACGGCAAAGGAAAGTTTTGATTCTATTCATTAGTAAAAGGCTATTGAAGTACTGTGCAGCTTTATATATTATAGGCAATATTAGTGCCATGGCAGGGTCATCGAATCTGGCAGTATTTCTGTCAAAATATTGTCCGGAAGTGAACATATCGATGAACGCTTTACTGAACATTTCCATAACGTAGTTTTAACTGGACATCAAAAGAATGAACTATCTTCGCAGTGCTATAGCTAATGCATAAAATGACCAAAGAACAGATTTTTAAAATTATTCGAATTATCATCTACTCAGGATATCTACTGGCCCTCAGCTTGGTTTTTTTATATGATGCCCGATCCACAGAAGGAAAATTCTATGAAAATTCTTTAACAGAGTATTTTCAAGAAGGTACATTTTTCATCACTGTACTGGCTTATTTATTCTGTACTATCAGTTACAAAAAGACAGCTTCTCTATCACTATTGGTAGGTGGTTTTTTTTTGATGGCCTTTATAAGGGAATTTGATGCCGTACTTGATGCCTATGTTTACGATGGAGCATGGCAAACACTGGTACTGATAGTTATCGTATTCATAGGGTATAAGTCTTTTCGCTCACGCGATTCACTCATGAACCAGCTTCCCCACTATATGACCAGTTACCCATTTGGTCTGATGATAGGTGGTATGTTGGTAACATTCATTTACTCACGCCTGTTCGGAGAAACCATCATGTGGAAAACGGTTATGGAAGAAAACTACGTAAGAGACGTGAAGAATGCAGTAGAGGAAAGTGTAGAGCTATTGGGTGATTCTATCATCTTATTCGCCGGATTAGAGTTTATATTCTGGGCAAAGAAGTACGAATCAAGTCAATCATCCGCGAACTGAAATCCAACCTATCCATCCGGATACTATTTACATGTTGAAACATGGAGATACAGAATAAAAGCCATGTGGTTGATCAAAATTTTCAGAGCTATCTCATAATATTCACACCATTAAATTTTATTAAGGTTTACAGATAAAACATTTATCTGGCTCATAGAAAATAGGTTCGGCCGTAATAATTAAAAAGTGACGTAAGCATAATTCAATAGGCACGATGAAAGAATTCACCCCAGCAGCGAGATATCAAGCGAAATAAAACTTTTGGAAGCTCGATATACTTTTAGATCATTTATTTAGCAAAATCCATCCCGGAAATAGCTCACTCCATCGAATAAACTGACCTTTTGATTACTTCCTGGCAACCTTTAAGGGGTTAAGGATGTCTATATATATGTTGAAACATTAATTAACCGGCTACGTTACCTATCAAAAGTTTAATGCTAATGATCAATTTTGTATTTAAGCGACCAGCGGCTAAAATAAAAAGTGTGCTTGAGAAGCAAATGCAGGCTTCCTATCAAAGGGATTTTAATAAGGCTTTGATTAATCTTGAACTTAATCTCCAGGAAGAAAGAGTGAGAAAATCCTTTAAAAACTGGTGATCAGTTAGACCTTCTCACTGACCCTCCACTGCTGGAATCCGTCTGAGACTTTGAAGGGTTGCCTCTATATCTAACACTGCCGCCACTACTTGCCCTGGCATCGATCTCATCAGTTACATATACTTTGATTCCCGCAGCACTACTTGCCCTTGCGCGAACTTGCTCTGCCTGAAGATCATAAGCATCTACTCCACCGGCACTGGAGGCATTAATATCAATGTATTTAGTGCTACCGGAAAGTTCAATATCACCCGCTGATGATGCAGAAGCCTCAATATCATTTACGTCTACCTCTATTTCGATATCGGCTGCACTAGAAACCGACACATCTAAGTTGTTTCCTTTAATGGTTCCATTTGTAATGATGGTAGCCGCAGAACTGGCTGAAATATCGTTAAGTTCAACAAACGTTACATAGACTTTCACTGAATGATTTCTATGACGCCCATCGTCAAGATAAATTTTGAGTCTTCGGCCTGATACTTCCGTCAAAACATCTTCAAGGTCTATCCCACGAACTTCTACACGTACTGCTTCCTTACTTCCAGGCTTTAAATATACATCTATGCCTTGCACTGCCTTGATGGCTTCGAAGCTTCGTACTTCTCGATCTTCGGACTGTCCCATCAGCCCATGAGAAGATAAGAATAGCAAGATGATAAATGATGATCTCAAAATTTTCATGTCAAATTCAAATTATATAGCAAAGACCTGCATTCCACTTAACAGTTGCATATCCTTTCAATTTTTTAAAGATGTTAAGTTTTGTACTAAAAATGAAAAGAACTTACGTCACCGGTGCGGATACTTGAGCGGAGTTGCTGATTTATGTATTTTTTAGCTATCTTGGCTAGTAAAGCAAAAGAACGTAATACGATTAAAATGGTAAAAGAAAGATTAAACGTCTTAATTCAGTTGGCCGCAAGTGATAGTCAAGTAGCTGAAAAAGAAGCCAAATTGATCCAAATGATTGGTATTTCAAATGGTTTGAGTAAAGAAGAGGTGAATGAACTTATGCAAAACCCTGCGAAGCCTATTGGAGACCTTAGTTCATTAACTGATGATCAAAAATTTGAGCACTTATACCATGTGGTTCAGCTTATGAAAATAGACGGACAAGTGTTTAAAAGTGAGATTGTTTTTTGTGAAGATATTGCAGACCGCCTTGGCTATAAAAAAGGTGTAATTCGTGAATTATCTTCGAAAATATTCAGTGATCCGTCCATTACTTCAGACAGAGATTCACTTAAAAAGAAAGCTCAAAAATACCTTCAATAGTAGTGATGGAATTGGATAATCAAGTCGGATTAGCCGATTCCATTCATCAATCCTAAACGGATGGAGTAAGAGGAATTTTAATGTTCACCTTCTCCCAGATGAGAAGAATTCCGTCTGTTTTTACTTCATATTCCAGTCTTTCTTTAATTTCAGTCTGCCATTCGGGAGTAATCTCTACTCTGACTACATCATTTTCTTTATTGTAATTGTACGCGCCCCAAGCTCCGTGTTCGTCCCTATTCCAGTCCGTATTTAAAATGGCAACCCACGGCCCTTGTTCATTAGGTATCAGATAAAACCCGTATTTACCTTTTTCCACCTTAACATTATTGATGATCACCGCTTCAGATAATTCAATAGAGGTAGTCTCATTGGCACCAGCGCGCCACACCTTACCGTAAGGTTCTAGTCCTCCCCAAACCTCTCGGCCCTTTACTGCCGGTGAACCATAATCAACAGTTACCTGTACATCCCCCACACTACCTGAGGCGGTTTTTCTAGGACTTTCTATAGTGGTAGCAGGCGGCTCATTGCCTGGTGATTCTTCCGAAACTTCCGTTTCTCCCGAATTATCCTGAGACTGATTACAAGAGAAAAAACATAAAGCAAAAAGAGAAACTAACAGTAAGGTATAGAGTGATTTAATAGTCATAATGAATTAAATTATTTTTTAGAATACACAACTTCTCCGGCAAAAATGGTCATTTCTACCTCCGTTTTCAAAATATCTTCCTCCGGAATAGTCATAATGTCATTTGAAAATATCGTAAAATCAGCGAGTTTGCCAGGTTCAATAGATCCCTTTATATTCTCTTCAAAGGCTCCATAGGCAGCATCCAACGTATATGACTTCAGGGCCTGCTCACGAGTCATTTTTTGGTCGGGCTCATATCCACCCGATGGTGTACCGTCAAGCGTCTTACGAGAAACACTCGCATAAAACGAAGCCAAAGGATTCAAGGGTTCTACCGGAACATCAGTACCATTGACTATGGGCACTCCAGATTGTAATAGCTTTTGCCAAACATAAGCACCTTCAATGATTCTTCTCCGGCCTAGACGTTTAATAGCCCACGGGCGATCCGAAGACATATGTACCGCTTGCATAGCAGGTATCACACCTAGTTCTGAAAATCTGGGAATATCTTCTACATGTAAATGTTGAGCATGCTCAATTCTAAAACGATGATTATCCGTCAACCGGGGATTAAGCTCAAAGGCAGCCTGATATCTATCCAGTACCTCGCGATTGGCACGGTCTCCAATAGCATGGCTACAGACCTGAAAACCACTTTTCAGCGCTTTATTAGCGGTTTCCAAAACAAATTCCATAGGTAAAGTTTCATGTCCAAAATGACCGGGTCTGTCTGTATATTCCTTGATAAGCCAAGCTCCGCGTGATCCTAAAGCGCCGTCACAGTGAAGTTTTACAGAACGTATGGTGAGTAGGTTCTGCAGCGTATCTATTTCCGGTCCTCTTTCATACCACTCTTCTAAAAGCTCCTTATCCCGTCCGGTAAGCATAACATAAAGTCTAAGACCCAGGGCTTCCTGTTGTTTAAATTCATGGAATAAAGCAATAGATTCACGACTCGCCCCCGCATCATGAAAACTGGTAATCCCATGTCTCTGGCAAGCTTTAATGGCCAGTTCCAAAGCTTGTTTATCTTTTTCTACTGTGGTTTTCGGAATATTTCTAGTGATCAATGTTTGAGCTCGTTCATTAAATATCCCCGTAGGATTGCCTAGAGCGTCTCTTATTACTTCACCACCTTCTACCTCGGTTTGTATAACTCCTTCTTTGTTCAAAGGCTGCACTCCTGCTATTTCCATGGCTTTCGCATTAGCAAAACCAGCATGACCACTGGCATGACTGAGATATACAGGGTTATCAGGAGTAGCAGCACTCAATTTATCATGTACCTGGAATCCTTTTATAACCTCCTCATCAGACATATCCCATTTACTTTGATGCCAACCCCGGCCTGTTATCCACTCTCCCGGAGCTAATTTATCGGCGGCCACTTTAATCTTGGCCACTAGCTCATCATAACTTTTAACACCTAATAGATCTATGTTTAACTCATTGTAGCCGAGACCCATGATATGCCCGTGTCCTTCGATCAATCCCGGGGTCATTGTCTTTCCCATCAGATCAATCAGCTTGGTATCTTCACCTTTATATTTCAAGACCTCAAGACTATCACCGGCAAAAACTATTCTTTCGTTACGTGTAGCTACGGCCTCGACAACTGCTTGTTTTGTATCAACTGTGTAGATTTTACCTCCCCAAATGATTAGATCAGCAGGCGTAATATTTCGCTCCGATGTACAACTAAAAATAGATGCTGCTAAAACGACTATAAGAAGTACTTTCCAACGAAGAGCTTTAGTCATAGTTTGATTAGGTTTGAATTAGCAGTTAAGTTAGCAAACATTATGAGAATAGCTTGTACTCTAAAAGTATCAGTTTTGGTGTCTCTATTCATTTTACTAATGAATAACGGGGCTAAAGCGCAGGAAGTTGGCTTATCATTTTCCTATTTCTTGCCAAAGAATGGATACTTTTCTACGCCTATAAGTCCATTTTCTCTACGCGGAATTGGAGTGGATCTCAATAGATATTTTGCTCTACAAACAGGATTTTCACTTTACAGAATGTCTGGTTTGAATATTAAGGATATCGGTGACTTCGAGTCTAAAGATGCCTTAGTAGGTCCGAATTTCACGTTAATGGTGCCCGTAGAACTCGTATTACAATTCGTTGGTCAAAGACAAGAATTTAGGGTTAAGGGTGGTGGTTTTGGATTCCTAACCTTCGATAATAAGCTGAACTACGGGAATTTAGATAAGGCGATTAGACGGTTTGAATCCTGGGAGGTAGCTAACTCTTCTTTTGACTATGATAACCAACCCGGTTTCGGCTATTTCTTCGGTGCAGAATACGTTATCTTTCTCACCCGGCAGTGGGGACTGAGCCTGGAAGCGAATTACTTAGTAGGTGATGCTGGTTTCGGACTTTCAGGAAGTTATACCGGAGGGAATACCACCGGAGGACTGACCACACGTGAGGTGGCGTATGAAGATGCCAAGCTTGACCTTACAGGTCTGGAGCTTTCTATCGGCATTATAATAACACAGTAATTCTTACTTCATAGCTTCTAATCGCTTTAGCAATGGCGGATGAGAGTAATTAAAGAATACATAAGCAGGGTGCGGATAGAGATTACTCAAATTATCCACTGATAATTTTTTCAGTGCATTTTGTAAAGGAACAGAGTCGTAAGTTTTTGAGGCATATTCATCAGCTTCAAATTCATTTTTCCTACTGATCACGTTTCCGATAACTCCAAATACCTTGGAAATCGGCGAATACAGAATAGTAAACGCAATAAGGTTTACATGTATGGCCAACTGTTCTGCACCTAGCGCTAAACTTAGATTTTGATTGAAAATCATCAACGACATAATAAAAAGCATCAGACCTATTTGACCTATGGATATTATAAAACCCTGTATAATATGCCTTTTTTTAAAGTGACCCACTTCGTGTGCCAAAACAGCTACTAGTTCTTCTGTAGTATGGTTTTTAATCAACGTGTCGTACAAAACAATTTTCTTCTTCCTACCGATACCGGAGAAAAACGCATTAGCCTTATTTGATCTTTTTGAACCATCAATAACAAAAATATTCGTTAAAGGAAAATTAATGCTTTTGCTGTACGAATGAATGGCATCCTTTAATGCACCCTCTTCTAGAGGGGTTAGTTTATTGAATAAAGGCAAAATAAGCGAGGTATAAAACATATTGAAGAACAAGATAAAACATGACGCTATCACCCAGAAATAGATCCAAAAATCCGCACCAATTTTCAAGATCAAAAAAAGTAATGTACCTATCAAAGCGCCACCAATTACAATACCCAGTAGATATCCTTTGACCTTATCCAGTAGAAATGTTTTAACGGTTGTTTTATTGAATCCAAATTTTTCTTCAATCACAAATGTGCCGTAGAGTTGAAACGGAGTATTAACAAGGTCTGACACAATGAATAGAACACCAAAATAAACTAACGCAAGAACAACACCTTGGGAAATGTAGGCAGATAACCAACTATCGAGCACTCCAAAAACCCCAAAGTAGATCATCCCAGAAGATAGAAGAAAACTAAAAGCAGACGTTATAAATGAGAAAGAACCTTGTGTTTTCTGATATTTAATGCTCTTCTGGTATTTCTCAGCATCATAAATATCTGAAACTTCTGAGGGAAGTTCCGTTCTCGCATTTCGATGATTAAGATAGTCCAGTAACTGATCTAGCAGATAATCAACAACGATGATAGATAGAATGATATAAAAAAGGCTTTCTGGCTGCATAATTTTGTTTATCAAGAAGCAAGGATCAACTCGTTTTCTTCTGTTGAGAATTTATCCTATTTTAAAATAATATCCCAATTTGGGATTATAAAATAGATCAAATCAAGCTTTTAAGCATCTAGAGGGATTTTTTAACCATTGGTATGGATATCGCCCCTGACTTGGTGTGAAATTACTAAACACAATTGGAACATTTATGAGAACACTCATCCAGCACGAACTCTTTTTCGCGGGACTACTCTTCGTCATTGGTATTTCGGTAATCGTATACGAAGTGATCTAGTCTCTACTATTTAGATTCTGTCAAAATAGCATTTCAAATTGTATCCTTAGCCATCGGCATGTACCTTTATGCATCAATTTAGTTGATCAATTTAACTTAAAATAAACATAAATGAGCTGGTTTTCCCAAGCTATTTCCAGTACTCTCGGTCGTAAACTTCTGATGGCTCTAACCGGCCTCTTTCTTATCATTTTTCTTCTTGTTCATCTTATCGGTAACTTTCAACTTCTGGCAGATGACGGTGGTGAATCATTTAACATTTACGCAAAGTTCATGACCTCTAATCCCATCATTAAGACAACCTCCTATTTACTTTACAGCACCTTTCTAGTCCATATAATATGGGCTATCCTGCTTACCATTCAGAATAAAAAGTCAAGGCCTGTGGATTATGCAGAACATGCCGGATCGACAAATAGCGCATGGAGTTCTCGTAATATGGGCATACTAGGTACAATAATTTTTATCTTTTTAGTAATACATTTAAGAGGATTTTGGTACGAAATGCATTGGGGTGGCATACCTACAGCTAATTATGATGGAGTAGAAGTCAAAGATCTTTATACTGTAGTGCAACAGGCCTATTCAGAGTGGTGGTACATGGCCATATATGTAGTATCAATGATATTCCTTATGTTTCATTTGATCCATGGCTTCCAAAGTGCTTTTCAGACACTTGGCCTAAACCATCCTAAGTATAACCCTGTTATAAAATCTATAGGAATAGGATATGCTATTTTAATTCCAGGCGCTTTTGCCGCCATTCCTATAATTATGTTTCTTCAATCATTATAAGTAGAATCATTCCATATGAAATTAGATTCCAAAATACCTGAAGGCCCACTCGCAGAAAAGTGGTCGAAGCACAAGTTCGGAGTGAAGTTGGTTAACCCGGCTAATAAGAGAAAGTATGATATTATAGTTGTTGGAACCGGATTAGCAGGTGCCTCTGCGGCAGCATCTTTCGGGGAATTGGGTTATAACGTAAAAGCTTTTTGTTTTCAAGATAGCCCTAGAAGGGCGCATAGTATAGCCGCCCAGGGAGGTATAAATGCTGCTAAAAACTATCAGAATGACGGGGACAGTATTTTTAGGCTGTTTTATGATACCATAAAAGGAGGTGACTATCGTTCCCGTGAAGCTAATGTTTACCGGCTGGCGGAAGTGAGCGTGAATATTATAGATCAGTGTGTAGCTCAGGGTGTTCCTTTCGCGCGTGAATATGGTGGCTTATTGGCAAATCGCTCATTTGGCGGTGCCCAGGTATCCCGAACTTTTTATGCTAAGGGACAAACAGGACAGCAGTTATTACTCGGCGCGTACAGCGCCCTCAGCCGGCAGGTGGCAAATGGTAAAGTTACCATGCATTCACGTGAGGAAATGCTCGATGTGGTTATGAAAGATGGTAAAGCTTGTGGTATCATAACTCGTAACCTTACTACAGGTAAAGTTGAATCTCATTCAGCGCATGCTGTGGTTTTAGCTACCGGGGGATATGGTAATGTATTTTATCTGTCTACAAATGCCATGGGTTCTAATGTAACGGCCGCTTGGAGAGCCCATAAAAAGGGTGCATTAATGGCCAATCCTTGCTTTACGCAAATTCACCCCACGTGTATACCTGTTTCCGGCGACCATCAATCAAAACTGACCTTAATGTCAGAATCCTTGCGGAATGACGGCCGGGTATGGGTGCCTAAAGAAAATTCAGACGCGGAAAAAATTAGAAAAGGAGAATTAAAACCTACTAGTCTACCCGAAGAGAAGCGTGATTACTATTTAGAAGAGCGGTATCCTTCTTTTGGAAATCTGGTTCCAAGGGATGTAGCATCAAGAAACGCCAAATATGTATGTGATGAGGGCAGAGGCGTTGCAAAAACAGGTTTAGCAGTTTATTTAGATTTTGCAGATGCCATTAAAAGAGACGGTAGGGACGTAATAGAAAGTAAATACGGGAATCTCTTTGATATGTATCAACAGATTACAGGAGAAAACCCCTATGAAACCCCTATGATGATATTCCCAGCGGTACATTACACCATGGGTGGTCTCTGGGTTGATTATAATCTGATGACCAACATCCCGGGTTTGTATGCTATAGGTGAGGCTAACTTCTCAGACCACGGAGCTAACCGACTGGGAGCCAGTGCACTAATGCAGGGTCTTGCCGATGGCTATTTTGTTATACCTTATACTATCGGTGATTACTTAGCACAAAATTCCTATCAAAAAGTATCCACAGATGATGAAGTATTCATAGAAGCTCAAAAATCTGTTGAAGACAGGATTAACAAGCTTCTAAGCATCAACGGAGATAAGACCGTAGATGATTTTCATAAAGCGCTAGGTTTGATCATGTGGAATAATTGCGGTATGTCGAGAAATGAAACTGATCTCAAAAAAGCCAAAAATGAAATACAAAAACTGAGAGTAGAGTTTTGGGAAAATGTGAAAGTGATAGGCACGAATGATGAACTCAATCAATCATTAGAGAAGGCCAATCGTGTGGCAGACTTCCTTGAATTAGGAGAACTCATGATTGATGATGCACTTGACAGGTCAGAGTCGTGTGGTGGCCATTTCAGGGAAGAATCACAGACGGACGAAGGAGAAGCAAAACGAAAGGATGATGAATTTTCTTATGTGTCAGCCTGGCAGTATAATGGTCCGGAAAAACCGGAAACTTTACATAAAGAGGAACTCATTTTCGAAAATGTGAAACTAACGCAGAGGAGTTATAAGTAGAGGTTTTGAAATTGTTAATTGTAGATTGCTAATTGTTAATTGACGGGTATGAGGATTAAACTCAAAGTTTGGAGACAGAAAAATAATGCCGATAAAGGCGGATTTAAAACATATGATTTAGACAATATTTCTACAGATATGTCCTTCTTAGAAATGTTTGACGTACTTAATGAGCAATTAGTACGTCAGGGGGAAGACCCTGTCCACTTTGATCATGACTGCCGCGAGGGCATCTGTGGTATGTGTAGTCTCTACATTAATGGAAAACCGCACGGCCCTAAACAAACTACTACGTGTCAGCTACACATGAGAAGCTTTAAAGATGGTGATACCATTACCGTAGAGCCTTGGAGAGCAGCTGCATTTCCGGTAGTTAAGGATCTTGTGGTCAATAGAAGTGCTTTTGATAGAATCATTCAATCAGGAGGTTATATTTCTGTAAATACCGGTGGGGTACCTGATGCTAATGAAATTCCTATTTCAAAAATGGATGCCGATAAAGCCATGGACGCGGCCACTTGCATTGGCTGTGGGGCATGCGTAGCCGCTTGTAAAAATGCCTCAGCTATGTTGTTTGTCAGCGCTAAAATATCTCAGTTTGCTCTTTTACCTCAAGGGCAAGCAGAAAGAAAAGTACGCGCTGAAAATATGGTAGCTCAAATGGATGAGGAAGGTTTTGGGGCATGTACCAATACCGGAGCCTGTTCAGCCGAATGTCCAAAAGAAATTAGTTTAACCAACATTGCCCGCATGAATAGAGATTATTTCTCAGCAAAAGTTGGGTCCGATAATGTGTGATAAAAGCTTGGAATGTTAGGCTTTATTGCATTTCTTCGCAGGGAAACTTTAACCATAAAATTTATTGAAAAATGAAAAAAATTAAAACATTACTTTTTGGTTTAGCATTTGTTGGTTTGCTTTCAAGCTGTGCGTTAACTCTGCCAGTAGCGGCTACTAGCAATCCTGTTGGTTCTAAAACCGGAATGGCAAAAGCTACAGGGTTTTTAGGATTACTTTTCTTTGATCAAGATGCTAGTATCAAAACTGCTGCTAAAAATGGCGGTATTACTAAAATATCTACTGTAGATATCAAATCTACGAGTGTATTAAACATTATTGTTACTTATGAAACTATAGTAACAGGGGAATAAATAATTCCTACTAGTTTAGAAGGAAGTGGCTGATTTGGCACTTCCTTTTTTATTTCATCCTATTTCGTTTCTCAAAATAACGTTCCATCGCTTTTATTACCCTTCCTTTAAGCGCCAACTTTCAATGCAAGAAACTACTTACAGCCTTTTAAGAAAAAAAATAACTAAGAGCACTCTGCTGTTGATCATGATAATGCAGATTATGGTTGGGTGTGACAACTCTTCCCAAGAAAAAATATCATTTTTTAATGACGTTTCCTTCAGTTTGGCGGATACGGAACAATTGGCCATTATTGATACTACCATTGTAAATAGCTATGAGAATAGTATTAGCACACCTACGTTTCAAATTCCTCTAAAGAATTACCTGGAAGGTACGGGTTACAATATTTATTTAGGTATTCCCTACGAAGCGAGTTTTAAAGAGCTTTTATCTACGTCCATTGTGAAAAATGAATCCCTGGTTTCCGAGGATGCCTCTGAAACTTCGTTTTGCCGTCAATACGATAGCTACACGGAGCTCGTTTATTCGGAAAACAACAGTTTGATATACGTGCTGGTACAATACGATAAAAGTTCAGAAGCCGATGCTAGACTTTCCTTTAACGACTTATTAGATAGATTTAAACAAGACTAATGCGAGTTTTATTTTTTCTAGTGATAGCAAGTGTTACATCTTGCACCATCAAACCCGGCAGAACAGGGAAAGCGAATAAAGTGTATGAAACCTTCTATTTAGGGGATAAAGGAACTCAATACTTCATAAAACCACTAGCTTTCTCCAGTACCGGTAATGAAGAGCTATCCATGGATATTACTTTCCGTTCTACAGGACAGCTTACTGATACTGCGGCTATTAACGTTTCCATATTTTCCGCCGAACAGATAAAGGATATTAAAACCATCACTTTTACCGCTGCTGATGTAGAGGAAAGAATTATGCAGTCTAAATTGTTATTTGTTCAACCGAAAAAAGATCTGTTCGAAAGTCGATTTACGATACCTATGCCCTCAACGGTGCTAGAAAATTATGTTGCCTCTACTGATCATAAAATTGATATTTTAACGCCTTCTACTAATCTTACGTTTACTCCGGATAAAAGAACCTTAAAGCAATTCAATGCCTTAACGGTTTTATTATTTTCGCTATTCTAATTTGCTTTAAAAATTACCTTCCTCTATGAGCCCCCAGGCTATGAGGCACACACCTACAATTATCCCAAGCGCTCCAATAGGCCCACTGGCTAAGATAGCAATGACTAAACCAGCTAGGGCGATTATAATACCAGCGTAGACTTTCTTATTTTCAATAGAATTATTTTTTTTGGCCTTTTTCAAAGCCTTGATATCCTTCTTAACTTCTTTCAGTACCTTTTTTCTTTCTTTAGCAGGAAGCTTAAGTACTTTTTTCACCGAAGGAAGCTCATTTTTAGTATATTTTTCTACGATTTTCTGCGTACGTGTAGAGGTGGAAACAATAGGCGGTACATGTTTGGGTGATGTAGAGGCTGAAGCAACAACCTGCTTTTCTGGATTATTCTGAGTAATTACTTTTTGACGATCTGTAACCTCAGATAAGGCATTTGGAGTTTGACTTTTTTCAGATTTATAAAATTTTTGAGACGGGCCAAAACTAGCCGTATATTTTGGACTACAGGCAGAGAACACTACCGCCAAGAATGCCATAGCAAGAATTCCTTCTTTCATAGAATAATAGTTTAAGTTTATCATCAAGTTTAAGATACGGAAGATTTACTCATCTCTAATTCTAATATGCCAAAAATCATCATCTCATGTGCTCCTAAAGTATCACCACATGTACTTCAGGAGCTGAAAGCTTTAGGATATAACGGAAAAATAACCAATAAACTAGGTGTAGAGATCATGGGGTCTATGCGGGATGCGATGAAGCTAAATTTACACCTGAGAACAGCTTCTAAAGTCTTACTGGAAATAAAATCTTTCAGTGCAAGTACGCCGGATGAGTTATATAATCATCTAATTAATATTCCCTGGGAAAGAACGATACCCTCAAATGGTTATTTGAGAATTGAAAGCTTTGTTAAAAATGAAAATATTCTAGACACGCGGTTTGCTAACCTCAAAACCAAAGATGCCATAGTAGACCGGATCATGAAACAAAAAGGCCGCAGGCCTAACTCCGGCCCCAATGTGGATAGAACAGTCGTATTTTTACACTGGATCAATAATGAAGTAGGCATATTTATTAATACTTCAGGAGATACTATCAGCAAGCATGGATATCGGAAAATTCCATTCAAAGCCCCTATGATGGAATCCTTAGCGGCAGCAACATTATTCGCTTCGGCCTGGGATCGAAAATCTCATTTTATTAATCCAATGTGTGGCAGCGGAACTTTGGCCATAGAGGCTGCATTATTGGCCTGTAGCATCCCTCCTGGTACATTCCGCAAAAACTTTGGCTTTATGCACGTAAGAAGTTATGACGAGTTTGCCTGGTCAAAATTAGTGAAAGAGTCAATAGAGCAAATTTCTAAAAAGCTAAATTTTAAGATAATAGCTACGGATATTAATCCAAAAGCCATTGACGCAGCTAAACGTAATGCTGAGGCTGCCGGTGTGGCAGAACTTATAGAATTTAAAGTGTGTGACTTTCGTAAGACCTTTATTCCTAAAGGAAAAGGCATAGTCATTTTTAATCCCGAATATGGTGAGCGCTTGGGTGAAGAAAAAGAACTGGAAGAAATATATCGGTCTATTGGCGATTTTTTCAAGCAAAGATGTGCCGGATATATGGGGTATGTATTTACGGGTAACCTCACGCTAGCTAAGCGAGTGGGGCTAAAGTCTAAACGTAGAATAGAATTTTTTAATGCCAAGATAGATTCAAGGCTCCTGGAGTACGAATTATACGATGGCAAGAAAAAAAGCTAAATTCAATTTATGACAACTAGGTGGCTTAATGGGATGAAGAAACTGTATTATCTATTCCCCATACAGCTATTAATTAATCATTTTAAGCGCAATCACATTCTATTGATGTGCTGGCTCATACTTTTTGCCATCGTCACAGGTCACTTTGGTAATTATTTGGGTATTCCATATCTATTTTTAGATCCCGTTTATTTGAATAAAGTTAGCTTTCAAAGCTATTTTATCGTGGGATTGACACTTGCCGGATTTACCGTAGCTTTTCACATTACCACCTACATTAATGACGGTCATCGTTTTACTTTTATAGGTACTCTCGCACGACCATTTACCACATTCAGCGTCAATAACAGCCTTATTCCCATAGCCTTTTTGATAACCTATGTAGTGTTAATTGTTCAATACGAGCTATCGAATGAGCAAATAACTTCTGACATATTATTCGTTCATATCGTAGGGCTAGTACTCGGCTACATGAGTATGACTGCTCTACTATTCTCCTACTTCCGGTTTACCAATAAGAACATTTTCAGATATGTAGTTTGCAAAGTAGACGAAAAGCTAAAACAGAATATAAAAGCCACAAGAGCCGGGGCCATAAAGAAATTAGATATTGCGAAGAAGAAGCAAGTACGGGTAGATCATTTCTTCACCTCCAAATTTCAAATAGGCCGAACTAACGAGTACAAAGATTTTTACAATAAAGAAACTATTCTGCAGGTGTTTGACCAAAACCATCTGAACTTAGTAATTATTGAACTGCTTATTTTTATCTTCTTGCTTTTGATGGGCACATTCAAAGATTGGGAAGTTCTTCAAATTCCCGCTGCAGCAAGTGTAATACTCTTTCTTACGGTGTTCGTTATGTTTGCAGGGGCTTTTTCATATTGGTTCGGTAACTGGTCTGTCACTGCGGCCGTTGCTCTTTTCCTTTTGGCTAACTATCTGGTAGGAAGTGACACCTTCGAAAAAGAATACCCAGCCTTTGGTTTGAATTACGATTCTAAGCCAGCCGCATACAACATATCAGAAATTAATAAACTAGGAGGCAATTCTTATTTAAAGAAAGACAAAGAGAAAACCCTTCAGATACTGAACAATTGGCGAAATAAATTTTCTTCGGATAAAAAGCCCAAAATAGTTTTTGTCTGTGTTAGTGGCGGTGGCCAAAGAGCAGCTTTATGGACTTTAAATGTACTGCAAGAGGCTGACCAAATGAATAAGGGGAACCTTATGAAAAACACAATGCTTATGACCGGGGCCTCTGGCGGCCTGATAGGCGCGAGCTATTTTAGAGAATTGGTCTATCAAGAAAAACTTGGCAACGTCATAAACCCTTATGACAGAGAACATTTATCCGCCTTAGCTAGTGATAACCTCAACGCTATTATTTTCAGCCTGTTAATGAATGACATTTTCGTTGGATTTCAAAAGTTTGAGTACGAAGGTTTTGAATATAAAAAGGACAGAGGATACGTCTTTGAAAATAGATTAAACTCCAATACGTATGATCTACTAAATAAACCTTTGATCAGCTATAAGTTTCCGGAAGAGAAAAGCACGATTCCCATGCTTATCATGGCACCAACTATAATAAATGACGGCAGGAAATTGTACATCTCTCCTCAGAATGTTTCTTATCTGACCAACGTCTCTGATTCGGCGGCAAATAAAAGTAAGCTCAATGGGATAGATTTTCTTCGCTTTTTTAAGGACCAAAGCAGTCCAAAACTGCGGTTTCTCAGTGGCCTAAGGATGAGCGCTACCTTTCCTTACATAACTCCCAACGTAACACTTCCAAGTACCCCTCCTACGCAACTTATGGATGCTGGCATTACGGATAACTTCGGCATCTCTGATGCTATCCGATATTTATACGCTTTTCGAGAATGGATCAGTAAGAATACCTCAGGAGTAGTGATCGTTTCTATTCGCGACTCTGAAAAAGACGGGCCCATTCAAGCTACCCAGAACCTATCGCTTTTTGAGCGGTTTACGCTACCTATTAGTAGTATCTACGAAAATTTTGAGGGTCTGCAAGATGTGACGAACGATAATAAGATCGAGTATGCCCGGAGCTGGTTTAATGGCTCCATAGACCGAGTAGACTTTCAATACATTCCTAAAGACTATGTACAACAAAATCTCTCAAAGTCCGATGAGTTACGCATGAAAAATGTTCAAAGAGCTTCATTGAGCTGGCGATTAACAGGACGTGAAAAAAGAAGCGTGGTCAATAATATTAATACCCACGCAAACCAGCGTGCCTTGCTTAAGCTACGAGAGCTCCTGGAAGAATGAAGAGCTAACTAATGGTTGTTAGGGCAATTATCCTAATTTTACATTTCAGAATAGAATCGTAGCCGTATGACTCCAATAGCCCCCTACACTCCTAAAAATAAAGTAAGGATAGTAACAGCCGCCAGCCTTTTTGACGGACACGATGCCGCTATCAATATTATGCGCCGAATTATACAGTCCACAGGGTGCGAAGTTATTCACCTGGGGCATGATCGTAGTGTAGAGGAAGTAGTAAATACCGCTATTCAAGAAGATGCACAAGCCATTGCTATGACTTCCTATCAAGGTGGGCACAACGAATATTTTAAGTATATGCACGATCTTCTCAAAGAAGAAGGTGCCGGACATATCAAGATATTTGGAGGCGGAGGTGGTGTTATTCTTCCCGATGAAATAAAAGAACTCCATGAATACGGAATCACGAAGATTTACTCTCCTGATGATGGTCGGGCCATGGGCTTACAGGGCATGATCAACGATTTAGTTAAGCGTAGTGATTTTGCAGTAGGTGGAAAGCTAAACGGAGAGGTAGAACACGTTAAAGAAAAAGATGTCAAGTCAATTGCGCGATTGATCTCAGCCGCGGAGAACTTTGCGGATAAAAGCAGATCTGAGCTAAACAAAATTCATGAGTTAGCTGAAAAAATATCTACACCAGTCTTGGGAATTACCGGTACAGGTGGTGCCGGTAAATCTTCATTAGTGGATGAATTAGTGAGACGATTCTTGATCGATTTCAAAGAGAAGTCAATTGCCATCGTATCGGTAGACCCCTCCAAACGTAAAACGGGTGGTGCTTTACTGGGTGATAGAATACGTATGAACGCCATCAAAAATGAGCGTGTATATATGAGATCGTTAGCTACGAGACAGTCTAACCTGGCGCTCTCTAAGCATGTAGACGAAGCGTTAAAGATCTTAAAAGCGGCGGAATATGATCTAATAATTCTGGAGACCTCGGGAATTGGTCAGTCGGATACTGAAATAACCGATCATTCTGATGCCAGCCTTTATGTGATGACCCCGGAATATGGAGCAGCTACTCAGTTAGAGAAAATTGATATGCTGGACTTTGCAGATATCATAGCCATTAACAAGTTTGATAAACGTGGCGCTTTAGATGCAATCCGGGATGTAAAAAAACAATACAAAAGGAACCATAATCTTTGGGAAACTAAAGACGAGGACATTCCTGTTTTCGGCACTATTGCTTCTCAATTCAATGATCCGGGCATGAATCGGCTTTATGTTGAATTGATGAAAAAGATTGTGGAAAGAACCAACGCGCCACTTAAATCTACCTTTGAGATCACCAATGAAATGTCTGAGAAGATCTACGTGATCCCGCCAAACCGAACGCGCTATCTCTCTGAAATTGCCGAAGGAAATAGAAACTACGATCTATGGGTAAGCAGCCAAAAAGAAACGGCTGAAAAGCTTTATGGGCTGAAAAAATCTATAGCTACGCTGGAGAATTCAGCCATAGATGATAAGGACCGCTTGATCAAAGGACTTGAAGAAACCTATCAG
>JBCCSU010000029.1:0-29254 GCA_039199635.1 Bacteroidota bacterium
ACATCTTCTCAAGCAGCATACCGATCCGCAACATCTTGGCACCGTGATTAATGGCATCTCAAGGATCGGTCACATGAAAGGTGGGGAGGACGCTGAATGGATCGACGAAGATTTTCCATTTGTACTAACGAAAAAAGCCTCACAGTTTATCAACGAAAATAAGAGACAACCATTTTTTCTCTTCTTTTCATTACACGATATCCATCAACCTCGTGTGCCTCACGTGAAGTTTGTCGAATCAAGTACCATGGGTCCCAGAGGCGATGTGATTACCCAACTGGACTGGTGTGTGGGTGAGCTCATAAAACAGCTTGAAGACTTAGGTCTAAAGGAAAACACACTAATCATATTCACCAGTGACAATGGCCCCGTTCTGGATGATGGTTACGTAGACTACGCACGGGAAATGGTGGGAGATCATCAGCCTGCAGGGGTTTACCGGGGCGGTAAATACTCCGGATTTGAGGCAGGAACGCGAGTGCCAACCATTGTGAATTGGCCAGGAAAAGTAAAACCTGGTCAGTCCGCTGCGTTGGTCGGACAAACCGATTTGCTTGCTTCTCTGTCTACCTTGGTTCAAAGCCCGATTGAAGAGAACGTGTTGGATAGTAGGGATTATCTGGACGCCTGGTTGGGAAAAGATGAAATCGGTAGGGAATATTTGGTTGAAGAAGCCTATGCGATGGGGCTTCGCTGGAAAAACTGGAAGTACATACAACCTACCCGCGATGAGCAACCCGGCTGGATCACGGCTAAATTCATTGAGGCGGGCTACAGTTCAAAACCACAACTCTACAACCTGGACAATGATCCGGGAGAGCAAAATAATGTAGCGGAAGACTATCCCAAGATTACCCTACAGCTAACACAAAAATTGGAAGAAATAATGCAAAGTCATGATTAAGGGGATTTCATTTTACGTAACTGGTGTTCTCTTCGCGGTCATTGCTTTTTCCTGTGCCGAAGAAAAGCGTCAAAAAATTGACTTGGAGGGCAACTGGATGGTCACTTTAGATAGTTTAGATGTCGGTGAAGCTGAACAATGGTGGCAGTCTGACCATACGAATGCGGTTGTAGCTAAGTTTCCTGGTTCGCTGAATGAGAACGATCTTGGAAATGAGATCTCTGTAGAAACCCAATGGACCGGTAACATGTGGAACGACAGTGCCTGGTACAAGGATGATAAAATGAAAGAATACCGCCAGAAGGGGAATGTCAAGATACCATTCTGGTTGAGTCCAAACAAGGTCTACTATGGACCAGCTTGGTATCAAAAAGAAGTCAACATCCCTGATGATTGGGAAGATCAGCAAATCAGCCTGTTTCTGGAACGCCCCCATTGGGAGACTACCGTGTGGGTGGATGATAACCAGGTGGGGATGCAAAACACATTGGGAACGCCACATGTCTACAAGTTGAGTGCGCAATTGACCCCTGGTAAACATCGGATCACCATTCGGGTAGATAATAGAATAAAAGATATTGATGTGGGCAGAGATGCGCATAGTGTGTCCGACAATACTCAGACCAACTGGAACGGAATCATTGGGGATATTAAACTTATTAAAAAGCCTCAAATTGCGTTAGAGCAAGTTCAGCTATTTCCTCAAGTTGCGTCCAACAAGGTTTTGATTCGAGGCAGTGTGAAGAGCCAAGAGCCCATCTCCGAAACCCTTCAATTAAAAGCGAATGCCCGTCATCATCAAACGGATCAGTCTTTACCCGGCATAGACCACCAGATTACAGTCGATGCTGATGGTAGATTCGAACTTACCTATGATATGGGTGACGATGTAAAGCTTTGGGACGAGTTTTCACCCAACCTCTATACGATGGTATTGGAGTTACATTCTCAGGGAGGGATAAGCAAGAAGGAAGTATCCTTTGGAATGCGACAGTTTAAAGTGGATGGAAAACGCTTCTCTATCAATGGGCGACCTGTTTTTTTAAGAGGTACCCTGGAGTGTGCCATTTTTCCTTTAACCGGTTACCCGCCTACGAACGTTGTGGAGTGGAGGAGGATTTTTAAGATAATAAAAAATCATGGACTAAATCATATGCGTTTTCATTCATGGTGTCCTCCGAAAGCTGCATTTATGGCAGCTGACGAATTAGGGGTTTATCTGCAGGTGGAAGCCTCTGCATGGACGCAAATTGGTAATGGTGAGCCAATAGATCAATGGATATATCAAGAAGCTGAGAGCATTATTGAACACTATGGTAACCACCCGTCTTTTGTGATGATGGCTTATGGAAATGAGCCCCACGGGAAGAACTATGTTGAGTATCTGAGGGGGTTTGTGGATCATATGAAAAACCTTGATGATCGCAGGTTGTATACTAGTGCCGCTGGCTGGACTTATTTGGAAAATATGGATTACTTCAATCATTTTGAAGCAAGAATTCAGCGTTGGGCAGAAGGGCTTACTAGCGTCATTAATGCCAAGCCACCACAGACCGTTTTTGATTATGATCAGAAAATCGGGCAGATACCTATGCCGTACGTGAGTCATGAAATAGGCCAATGGTGTGTCTATCCAAACTTTAGGGAGATGGTAAAATATACGGGCCTACTCAAACCAAAGAACTTTGAGATCTTTCAAGAGACCCTTGAGGCGAACGCGATGGCTCATCTGGCTGATAGCTTTGTTTTAGCCTCTGGAAAGCTTCAAACGCTCTGCTATAAAGCAGATATCGAAGCGGCCCTACGAACAAAAGACATGGCTGGCTTTCAGTTGCTAGACTTGCACGACTTTCCAGGACAGGGAACGGCACTTGTAGGGATGCTGGATACTTTTTGGGACAGCAAACCCTATGTGACAGCAGAAGAGATCAGGCGATTTAATGATGTGACGGTTCCGCTTGTGAGACTTGAAAAACGTGTTTTTAGTAATGATGAAAAGTTAGTCGCAGAAGTTGAAGTTGCACATTATGGTCCAGAACCTTTGACTCAGATCACTCCTACATGGAAGCTAATGAACTCGAATCTGGACGTTTTCAAGGAGGGAACGCTAGCAACCAGCGATATTCCTATAGGCAATGGCAAAAACCTAGGAACTATAAATCTTGAACTGGATCACATCAACGATCCAATTCAGCTCACACTTGAAGTGAGTGTTGCCGGAGAGGCCAATTCCTGGGATATATGGGTGTACCCCGCCAACAACGATCCTATTGATTATGAATACGATTTCTTGTTAGTCGATAAGCTTACAAGTCCAACTATCGAATACCTGGAAAATGGCGGTAGAGTATTGCTCAACATTTCAAAAGGGGATGTGAAACCTGAAAAAGGAGGTGATATTGGAGTGGGTTTTTCAAGTATATTCTGGAACACTTCCTGGACCAAAGGCCAGAAACCCCATACATTAGGTATTCTTTGTGATCCTAAACATCCTGCGCTGGCTCAGTTCCCAACAGAATATCATTCCAACTGGCAGTGGTGGGATGCCATGAGTCACTCGAATGCCATTGTGTTGGACGAGTTTCCTCCAGATCTCGACCCCATCGTCCGCATTATTGATGATTGGTTTGAAAATAGAAGAACGGCATTGATTTTTGAAGTAAATGTGGGGGAGGGCAAGTTGCTAATTTCCGGAATAGATCTTCACACCGATCTGGAAAACAGACCTGAAGCTAGGCAATTGCTTTATAGTTTGTCTAAATATGTAGGTAGTGAACACTTTTCTCCTGATATCACCCTAAAGTCACAGAGGGTATTGGACCTTTTTAAATAGTATGGAGTCTTTTTTTTGGACTTAACGGTTTGAATACAAAATGAAGGTAAGGTCATCTATCGAATATAGAATAACTTCTAATAGACTAATTTTATATATATGACAACAACTAAACAGGCAATTTCAAACTACTCATTGTTTAGAAAAAGCTTAATACTCACGATCTTAACCGGTCTTTATGGCTTTGATTCTGTCTCCCAAACTAATTTTGAGAAAGGCTATTTTGTCACTAATACGAATGAAAAAATAGACTGTGTCATTAAAAATACTGACTGGCTTTATAACCCTGAAGAGTTCTTATACAAGATTTCATTAGATGACTCCCTTCAAGTGGGTACATTGTCGAACGTAAAAGAGTTCGGGGTATATGGGGTGTTTAAGTATGTACGTGCCTCAGTGAAAATCGATCAATCTTTGAGGTCGAATGTGCTTAGAAAACTGAGCGATGATCGTGAACCCGTTTTTGAGGATAAGACCTTATTTCTAAAAGCCTTAATTGAAGGCGAAACTTCTCTTTATCAATTTGAAAATAACTCCGTCAATAGGTTTTTCTTAGTAAGGGGGGATTCTTTGTTCCCTCAGTTGGTTTACAAGCAGTACAGAAGAAAGGATAAGATTGGCACCAATAACTATTTCAGACAACAGCTCATCAATGAATTCAAATGCAGTGGGTTAAACTACAGTTACTTTGAGAGATTGGATTATGAAAAATCTGATTTGGTCAAAATTTTTAAAAAGTATTTTGAATGTAACGGTAAGGATTATACTATTTATAAAAAAAAGCGATCAAATACCACGTTTAACCTGTCTTTAAGGCCGGGGATAACCTCACATGACATGATCTCTAATAGGCCAAATGGAGATCTCTTTCGCTTTGAATTAAATAACAATCTTGGCTATAGAGTAGGGCTGGAGGCTGAAGTGATATTACCGTTTAATAATGATAAGTGGTCCATTACTTTTGAACCAACCTACAGGTGGTATTCAATTGATGATCAAAAAGATGAGCCACTTCTCAACCCACCGTCAATGGACATCTCACTTGAATACGCATCTCTGGAAATACCAATCAATTTGAGGTATTACTTATACCTAAATCCGAAATTCAAGTTTTTCCTTAGCGCTGGCCCAACAACAGAAATACTTCTTAAGTACAATACCCTGCTACTATTGAATAACGGTAATACTAGAAGTGACATACAGGAAAGAGGTGGTCGGATCGATTTTTTGGGAAATTTGGGACTTGGGTTCAAATACGATGATAGGGTTGAGTTAGAATTCCGTTATCAAGTACGTGAATTTGCCGAGCAGGATACCCGTTCTTTTAATACTGAAATTAACTATCTCACCATAATCTTTGGATATCGGTTTATTCAATTCTAGCGTGGAGTCCATACTGCCATAATTGAGCACATTACCCCTGGTTTTTCAAACCTGCTGAAGCCATCGCATGAACAAGGTATCGTGTATACGATAGTGATCTTTATCAAACACCACAAACTCTTTATTTACCAGAGTTTTTAAAGCAGTGCTTACCGAACTGGCCGCTCCAAGTTGATGTTTAGAAACAAATTCTTTTGAGTTTGGACTCTGTATCTCTTGTTCCAGAGCAATCGCTTTTAATAGCTTCCACTGAAACTCTGTGAAGAGTTGTTGATAGGTGGAAAATACAGGAGCTTCTTGCTGTAGGATATCATGTTTGGTATCAATGAGCAACTCTTTCGTTATTTTCTTATGGCTGCCATATAGTTTATTACAGGTTAGTTGTATATAATAGGTTTGCATTCTACACCATGAAAAAATATCCTGGATGGTTTCTTCCGATATTTCTTTCTTTTCCTTTTTGAAAAAAGATTGAATAAAAGCAGCGTATACCTCGGCATCCAGTGACTCAAGAGATGTTAGTTGAGCACTACTATAAAAGGGTCGCTTTTGATCAGTAAACATCGCTTGTATCATATGTCGATGACTACCGCTGAATACAAACCGGATCATGGGGAACTCCTGAGTCCAGGACCTGAAAATGGCTTCAGAGTTTTTATTGGAATAGTTAGCAATTTGCTGAAATTCATCAATTGCAATAATAACCTTACTCTTCAGGCTTTTTAGAAAGTGACCAAGCGCTTCCATGGATTTAGTGATATCAGGTTCTTTCATTAAGCCGAAGGAAACTTCTGGTAAGTTGGTCATAGGATCGATACTAATTTTAGCACCAACCGACCCAATGAGCGCAAGCATTTTTTTACCAATGCCTTCCTTAAAATTCCCAAACTTATAAATAATGGCAGATGCAATTTTCTTGTTTGCTTCTTCCAGGCTTGCAGTACCCAACAAATCAACAAATACAGTTTGTGTTTTCTTATCTTTTTCTAAGTGATAAAAGAGGTGTTTGATCAGTGCTGTTTTTCCAATTCTTCTATAGGCATATAATACCGCATTCCGTTCATTTTCGAATTGGTCTAGTAGCCATTCTAGCTCTTTTTCCCTATTACAGAAATAAGCTGGGCTGTGATATCCACTTAAGAGAAATGGATTGGTTGGGGTTCTCATACTTCATAAGTTTCATAACGTAAAGTACGTTACGTAATCTACGTTATGCAATATACGAAATGTTATTAATATTGAGATAATGCCAATAGTCTTACTACCAATGTGTTTGATAGTAAAGGTCTTCACCTTCAAAGAGGTATAAATACATATCCAGACTCTCCGACAAACCGCCAGGTATTTTCTGACTTTTTAAAGCTCTTACATCTTGCAAGAAAGGTTTTGATTTTTCAGGAGTGAAATAAAGGATTTCTTGGGCTGATTGAATAGCCAAGTGCTCATTAGGGTCATAAAGATATTCTCGGAGAACAGTCAACCCATCTTCTGAGTCAAAATACTCATAAAGCGTTGAAGCTGCTAGAATTTGAACCGGAGGGAATTTATCTTCCAAAAGACCTTCAAGCACATTTTGATATTTTACAAGGTTCTCTTGTTGCTGAGCGCAAATACCCAGAGTCGCCCAATACCGAATCGTAGGATCATCGCTTTTAAGGGCGTTGATTTGTTCTGCAATTGCCTGTGAACCTTCATTCGCAAGTTTTGCTACCGGATAGATGGAGTCAAAATCGTAGACTTCTGACTCCTTATATTCAAAAGGAGTAGTGCGCTTGGCGATGGAGTCCAATAAATACTCAGGGACAAAATGAACGTCCTTTAATGCTGTTAACTTATCATTCAATGCTTTCCTGAGCTTGGTTAACGTTGCCTGATACTCTGGCTGTCCTGCCAAATTACTTGTTTGCCAGAGGTCATTTTTCAGATCGTAGAGCATCTCCTTAGGTTGTGCCTCAAAAGGAATTCGCTGGGTTTTGTTTAGGTTGCCAACTTTTTCATATTGTCTGATCAACTGCCGACTTTGGCTGTAATCGAAGTACTTGAAATACGAATACTGTGGTTTTTCCGGCATAAAGGCCCTGGTGTAGAAATACTCACCATCAGAAACGGAACGGACAAGATCTGTTGCTTCCCCACCCCGGTCAGCCGAGCAGAAGGCATATTGCTGTGCTTCCGATTTTTTCCCCAGAAATGGTTTACCGGTCATGTAATCAGGTTTTTCAATGCCTGCCAAAGCCAGAACAGTGGGGCCTAAATCTTCAAAAGTGATAGGTTGATTAGTTGCAGCCTTATTTTTAAATGGATTGAGGTATTCATACTGTTCCGGAAAAATCACCGCCATTGGGATTTGATGCCCGAGTGCAGTCCCCTTAGTTTTAGTACGAAGTGATCCACCGCCATGATCGGAATAAATAAAAATGATAGTAGATTCAACCAGGTTTTCTTTTCTCAATCGATCCATTAACGTATCGATTTCATGGTCTGTTTTTATCAAAGAATTGTACGTACGTGCCAGCTCCTTTCTGAGTTCTGGGGTGTCCTTGTAGAAATCCGGCAGGATGATATCCTCATCGGCAATGATCTCTTCCGGTGATAGCTTATCCAGTATTCGCTCTTTGTAGTTATCGTATGGGTTTGTAAAAGTTCTGGATTGATGACAGTTATTGAAATTAAACACTGAGAAAAACGGCTGATCGCCTTTTCGGTTCCACCAACCGGCCTCAGCACTACTCTCTACCCAAGCTTCCTGCGTGATCCGCCATCGTGCGGAAGTGCTATAATCCCGTTTAGCGTTGTTGGAAGTATGATAGCCAGAGTCCTGAAGATACTTGGGAAAAGGAATTACCGAATCAGGAATAGGAAAGTTGGAACGGTGGTGACCCGTGCCATATTCGTTGGTCCGTGTTCCGGTGATAATGGTATAGCGACTTGGTGAACAGACTGCTCCGGTGGAAAAAGCTGCATCGAAACGAGTGCCTGCATTTATAAGCGAATCAATCACAGGTGTTTTTGCTGCTTCATTTCCATATGCTCCGTAAAACTGTGGTGACATGTCTTCCATCACAATCCAGACGATATTTGGAGGTTCAGTTGACTCCGGTTTTTGTACACATTGAAAATTAATAATCAGAATTAAGAGAAAGCCCGAAGCTTTCTTAAGTGCCGCTAGATATGTTTTGAATTTTGACATCTTACTTTGAAAGACTATACTCATTAGTAACTACTCTACCTGGGTAAAAAGCTTCGCGATTTCAGTGGCTACTACCTGATGACCTTTTTTGTTTACTTGGTTAGATTGCGCATTGTAAGACGAAAGCGACTCTTTTTTGGCAATTTCCTTGAATAGTGCGTAGCTATCAATTAGACCAACATCGTTTTGCTTAGCTAGTTCCCTTATTTGTTCGGAATATAAAGCTAGTGGGGACTCATCAGAAAGTATATCTTCAGTGGTATCAGGAGTTGGGGTGAGCAAGATAATTTTTACACGGTGCTCATTTCCATTATGGTCAGTAAACTTATGGGCTAAGGCCATATCAATCATCTGCTGCCAAGCCACTCTGGCGCGTTCCAAACCAATACCTCTGTCGTTTAATGCATAATCAATGAAAAGTACATCCGGTCGCATAGTGATTACTTCTTCTGCAAAGCGTTTTGCACCTTCCTCAGCGTGCTCACCACCTATTGAAGTAGTGATCGAATTGACTACTGCATTTTTATACTCCTCTTTGATTTTTACAAGCGTCAGGTGAGGGTATGACTCAAATTTTCTTACTTCCGGAGTGGTAAAATACCCTGACGGAACTGAGTGTCCATGAAAAACTAGATTTATGGTGCGGTTATTGGGCCAGGTTTTTCGTAAGTCGTTTCGCACATCTTTTAGATACTTAGGTCCAGCTTGCGCCAGGCCTTGTAGACTTGACATGCCTATGAGAATTAGGGGAAAAATCATGTATTTAAGTATCATGTGAAGTCTCATCTTTCACTGATAAGACCTTTTCGAACTTGTTGCTTTCCTGGCATGTCAATAAAAACATCATATCTTCGATCATCAGGTTTGCTCTTTAACGGGTAGGTCGTCTTTTGGCTACTCGCGATATTGAGGTATAAGAGTATAGAGAGCAAGATCAATAATCTCATAAAACCTTCACATCTTAACTATTAAAGTTAGGATGATTTTAAAGGTTATATATGGACTTTTTGAGCTAACCCATGGATATATCGTTGAAAATGGAGGTAAGAAATAAAACAACCCCGCTGAGAGGCAGGGTTGCTAGTAATAATGTGGGCCCACCTGGGCTCGAACCAGGGACCCCTTGATTATGAGTCAAGTGCTCTAACCAGCTGAGCTATAGGCCCGATCAAATTGCTCTATGCGCATTGATTTTGGGATTGCAATATTAGATATTTGGCCCAAATTCGCCAAGAGAAATGTCAATTTTGGAATTTATTGATCGGTACCTCAGAGGAGTAATCGGCTTTACCAAGTAATCGATGACGCCAAGCTCAAACACCTCAGCTCTGTTATTTGGTTTTAATGGTTTATCAAAAAGGTATGCGGGCTTAAATCTCGCGGTTGATGATAGACATGATATTCATTTATACTATAGATATTTTGATTATATGGGCCTGACCGTATTTCATAATCCGTCAGGCTTTACTGAACTAACGCTGATTGAATAGCGAATTTAAGGCGGATTAGTTAGTAACTTCGTTTTCAAAAAAGGACAGCGGCATGATACTACAAACAATTGACTGGTTAGTCATTGGAGTATTTTTCTTAATTGTTATAATCATTGGGTGGGTAGCTTCTAAGTCAGCAGGAAAAAACTCAACTGAGTTTTTTCTTGGCGGAAGAGGGATGCCTTGGTGGCTCTTAGGTGTGTCTATGGTAGCTTGTACATTTTCTGCTGATACTCCCAATTTAGTTACTGGAATGGTGCGGTCTGAAGGTGTAGTGAAGAATTGGGCTTGGTGGTCATTTTTGATTACCGGTATGGTCACCGTTTTTATATATGCCGGCCTGTGGAGGCGATCTAATATCATGACCGATCTGGAATTTTATGAATTGCGCTATGGAGGAAAATTGGCTTCGTTTCTTCGTGGCTTTAGGGCGCTGTACCTCGGTATTTTGTTCAACTGCTTGATTATGGGAACAGTTTCATTGGCCATTATTAAGATAGGGGCAGTCATGTTTGGAATAGACCCGCTGACCATTATTCTTTTTTCTTCTCTTGCAGTTATCATTTATGCCACCCTGGGCGGTATAAAAGGCGTTATTTGGGCTGATTTTTTTCAATATTCAATTGCGATGTTTGGTGCCGTTTACGCGGCGATTATAGCCGTGAAGCAGCCGGAAGTTGGAAGCCTTAAGAACCTCTTTTCACACCCTAATGTAATAGATAAACTCTCATTTCTCCCCGATTTTTCTGACCCTTATGTATACATTCCTTTATTGATCATCCCTATTGCCGTACAGTGGTGGTCAGTATGGTATCCCGGATCAGAACCTGGAGGCGGAGGTTATATTGCCCAAAAAATGTTATCAGCTAAAGATGAAAAAAATGCTATTGGTGCTACGCTTTTTTTCAATTTTGCACATTATGCACTTCGTCCCTGGCCCTGGATTATTGTGGCCTTAGCTTCTATGATCATATTTCCTGATCTGGAATCTATACATCAGGCTTTTCCTAATATAAAAGATCAATACCTGGGAAATGATGTGGCCTATCCAGCTATGCTTACAAGATTGGGCCCCGGTTGGCTAGGTTTAGTAGTGGCTTCTATCATAGCTGCCTATATGTCAACGATAGGGACACACCTTAATTGGGGTTCGTCATATATCGTTAACGATTTTTATAAACGATTTGTGCATCCTGAGGCTTCAGACGGGCAACAGGTGCTTATGGGTAGAATTTCCACCGGTTTGCTCATGATCATTTCTGCCGTCTTTTCGCTCACCTTTTTAGAAGAAGCCACCCAGGCCTTTGATATCCTGTTGTTGTCAGGCGCGGGTACCGGGTTGATCTATTTATTGCGTTGGTTTTGGTGGAGGATTAACGCTATGACTGAGATTGTAGGCATGGCAGCAGCTACGATTATGGCTATATTGCTGGTATTAGTCATAGAGGAGACCACCATAGCCTCACTTGTTGTTTCCACGCATGGACTTACAGACGCATTAATGGATCAGGCCAAAGAGCTTCCTGCTTTTGACCCATTAAGTTTGGCGAGTAGTGGAATTATTGATGATCACCAAACCATTTTACGAAGTATAGGTTCCAAAGAAGCATTCGATACCTTGACAGCGCGAATTGGCACGGTACTTTTACCAGTAAGGTTGATATTATGCCTTCTGGTTGTGAGTTTAGCCTGGTTGATAGCTACATTCTTAAGCAAGTCTGAGGACATGGAAGTGCTCAAAAAGTTTTACCAAAGAACAATGCCTGGCGGACCAGGCTGGAGAAAAGTGAGAAAGGCTTTAATCAAAGATGGTCATCAAACAATTGGTACCGGAAAAGAACCCTCATGGCAAATGCCTAAAAAGATACTTCTCATCTTTCTGGGCTGTGTGAGCATTTATTGCTGCCTTTTTGCTATAGGAAGCTTTGTATACGGTAATTTGTTGATTGGCGCTACACTGTCATTACTCGCTCTAGGGGCTGCTTTTTTTCTTTTTAAGGTATTTGGCAAATTGAATGACTTAAAACAGCCTAACTAGGTTAGACCCAGAGCTGATTAGCAACACCCTTAACACGATAATGATGCTATATTCAACTAACCCCTGCAACTTAAGAAGGGTGTTTCACCTATTGATCACCGGTTTTCTATTTTTTCAATGTGGTCAAAACAAACAGAGTGACCCGATGAAAGAACCTGAGCTTACTCATTTTGTAGTCGCATATGTCACCGAATGGGAAGATAATTGGGGTAGCGGCCATGAGAGAGCTAAAAATATTACTCATATTAACTATGCGTTTGCCAATGTTGCAGATAGCCTGGTGATCGAGGGCGGAGAAAAGGATAAAGGAGATCTGAAAAAACTCAATGATCTAAAAAAAGATAAATCCCAACCTTAAGATTTTGATTTCTGTGAGTGGATGGACCTGGTCAGGTGGTTTTTCAGATGAAGTATTTACAGCATCATCTCGTGAAAAGTTTGCCAATAGTGCTGTCGCTTATTTAATACGGCATAATATTGATGGCATCGATCTGGACTGGGAATACCCTGGCTTGCCAGGTAATGGAAATGCCCATAGACCGGAAGACAGAGAGAATTTCTCGACTGCTTTAAAGCTGTTGAGGGAAAAGCTGGATTCTCTTACAGAGGTGACAAATAAAGACTACCTGTTACCATTGCAGCAGGAGCGAATCAAGGATACCTGGATCATGTGGATATGGATGTTGTTTCGAACTACCTGGACTTCATCAATTTAATGACTTACCATTTTCACGGAGGATGGGAGCAAAAAACAGGTCACCGTGCCAATCTTTCCCCGGCCGCATCATAGCGGATACCTTCAAAAAAGGACCAAACTGATCTGTCAAGTTCACAGTTCAGATTTGCACTGATTATCAACTGATTAGGTTTGTGAATAAGGTGAAATATTGATTTGCGAAACCATCGACAAATAATCATCCCTCTTATAAAGATAAAACCCTTGATCTTTGCGTTGTAATGCTGAATTTTTACCCCGAAATTCACGAAGCAAAAGATCAAATTTGGAACTAACTAAAATACAAGATATTATTTTCGATCTAGGCGGAGTGATTATCGGTTTGGATACGCAAAAAACCGTAGGCGCATTAGCCAAGCTTACTGGCATTTCCGATGCTGAGGCACAATCAATTTTTCGATCTGCTGAGGAGTTTAAAGAATATGAAATAGGGAAGTTGACCGATGAAGAGTTTCGTAATTTCATACGTAGTTTTTCAAAAGTGCCTTTGAAAGACAAAGAGGTTGATCATGCCTGGAATGCCATGATATTGGATATACCAGAACATCACTTTGAGCTTTTAACTCATTTATCTCAAACACATCGTGTTCATTTGTTGAGTAATACCAATAACATTCATCTTGAGTACGTAGAAAGTAAGTTGCATGAATCCGGTAAGGATAGCTTTAAAAGCTATTTCTACCATCAGTTTTACTCTCATAAAATGGGGATGCGAAAGCCTAATCGGGATATTTATGAAGCAGTGCTGTTGCAAGGTGATATGAAAGCGCACACTACCCTATTCTTAGACGATAATTTGGATAATGTTAATGCCGCCAAGAAGCTTGGTATTAATGTTTACCAAGTAACACAATTAGCAGATACAGCACGATTTTTCAATGAACGATAAGATAAAAACCTACTTGACCCATGTGGGTCTTTTCATATTCACTTTTATCTCTACAACTTTTTCAGGTAGCTTTTTCATTAAAGGGAAAATGTGGGGCTGGACTGAATATGGCTGGGCAGATTTCACAGAAGGCATGAAATATTCCGTACCCTTTTTGCTGATACTTACGGTACATGAGTTTGGTCATTATTTTACAGCGAGGTATAATAAGATAAAGGTTACGCTTCCTTACTACATACCTTTGCCTCCTATTCCCATGCTCATAGGTACCATGGGTGCGGTGATCAGAATAAAGGAATTCATACAGTCAAAGAAAGTACATTTTGACATTGGCCTAGCGGGTCCACTGGCGGGTTTTGTAGTCGCGGTTATTTTACTCTTTTATGGTTATACTCAATTACCACCGGTAGAATATATCTACGAGATTCACCCTGAATATGAAGCTTATGGAGAAAATTATGAAAACTACTATGCAGAAACGGACAGCCTGATAGGGGTAACCATAGGAAAAAACCTGGCCATTTTGTTTTTTGAGAATTATGTGGCAGACCCTGAACTACTGCCTCATCCAAATGAGTTTATGCACTATCCGTATTTACTTGCCGGTTATCTTGCGCTCTTTTTTACGGCTCTTAATCTTCTACCGATTGGTCAGCTGGATGGAGGACATGTATTGTACGGGTTAGTAGGTACTAAATGGCATTCAAGGGTGGCGTTAACCTTATTTCTGGCCATGCTTTTTTATTCGGGAATAGGCTTTATAAGTCCGTTTCAGGCGTATGAAGAACTTATTTGGCAGGTTCCGCTTTACGTAGCCTTTCTCTACTTTGCGTTGAAAGGTATTAAAAAGAATAGTCAGACTACCTTAATGATAGCGTTGATCATTTTTGCGGTACAATTTGTACTTTCCTTGCTGGACCCTAACCTCAAAGGCTTTGAAGGTTGGATGCTATTTAGTTTGGTAATTGGACGGTTCGTGGGTGTTTATCATCCAAAATCCCTGATTGAGGAACCTCTAGATCTGAAACGTAGAGTATTAGGTTGGATAGCCTTGATCATTTTTATCGTTTCTTTCAGCCCTGTTCCGCTGCGTATTGGTTAACATAAGCTTGAAGACCACCTTCTAAAGATAGCACATTTTCGAAACCATTTTTTTCAAGGTACTTAGCTGCTTGCCGGCTCCGTTTCCCTGTTTTACAGTGGCAAACTATCCTTGAAAAACGATACTTTTCCAGCTTTTTCAATTGAATAGGAAGTGTACAAAGTGGAATATTCAAAGCGCCTATATTTTGCTCTTCATACTCCCAGGGTTCGCGTACATCAATGATAGTTAATTTACCACTTGATGTTTTTAAAAGCTCAAATTCCTGTGGTGTGATAGCCTTCATCAGTGTTTAATAATTCGATACGAGAATGATTCACCGTCTTTTTGAAATTTCAGTAAATATACACCATTCGCGAGATTAGATATGTTAAGTGTAGTCCCTGGGCTATCTCTCTTTAATTCAAAATTCACAGGTCGGCCATATAGGTCAAGTAAACTTATTTTGGAATTGTGATTTATCTTAATAATGCCATTAGTAGGATTAGGGTAAGGGGCAAGATCCTGACTCAAATCATCGGAAATTGAGTTGATCACTCCGGTGAATACACCAAAAACCGGACGAATCATCAGGCTCCCTCTAATTACATTCGGGGGTTCCCAGAAGCCTGAAGTATTTGTGAATACTTTATCTATGCTATTCGTGTTCCTATCCAAACCTACCCGAAATTTGCCTTCGAAACGTTGTCGATAGCCAACGTAGAATGTACCTGATACTTGTATGGGTCTACTCAACTCATAATGAATAAATTTATTGATCGAGTCCGCGCGTATGGCAGTTACATTTTGCTGAAATAATCGGTTTCCAGGCTCGCCATTGTTATCACCCCAGATGGTGAGCGCAATACTTCTGCCTGTAGGATCAAAACCTATGTATGGAAAGTGTATATCAATAGCCGTAATTGAATCTGACTCACCCTCAGGTAAGGTAAATTGATAGGCCAGCTGGTTTCCTGTATTGCTAAATCCTGCTCCGAATTCAGCCGAACCATCATCGTAGGCATAATAATCTCTGAGTATAAAACTTGTAGAGGTAATGTCATTAATTCTAAAGTCAATACTATCTAAGTCAGCTTCTATAGTATCACCACTATTATAGATCAAGCGATAATTGAGTAACATAGAATCGAACGGGTTCTGGAAGTAGGTATCATCGAGTATTACTTCTTCGGTTGTAATTGTATCAGATATCCCTGGGAAACTGGTTGGACTTATTGGATCAACGATCGTCTCCGATGGAAAAATGGTCTCTACACCATTGAGATATGATCTTACATTGGTTTCTATATTTACTGACACGGCCGTCAAAGAGTCACTTAAGTTAATTCGTACAAATTGGGACCGTTGTATGGTCTCAGTAGAAAAAAAGTGGCTCGGAACGGACGTATAGGGCGCAAAAGGAGCGGAAAGACGCGATGTGATATTTCTATCAGGATAGAAAACATCTCCCTCATCGCGGTTATCATTTAAGTAAATATAGTCTACATGCCAAGTGTCCCATAAACCGGACTGCCTGCCAAAAGTCCTAAACCGAAATTGAAACTCATCTGAAAAATAGGTCTCGTCATTTAAGCGCAAAATATGTTGCTCAAAATCCCCATTTCGATTTACTATATCATTTTCTAACGGCCAAACCTGCTTCCATACTGTGGTGTCTGTGCCAACAGAGAGAAACTCTAGAATTAAGGAATCCCCCTGCGACTGTTCAGGATTTTCACCGGAACCTCCATATTGGTAAAAAAAACTCAGGTATACATTATTGCCGATGCTAAGTCCCTCCAGAGCAATAGGGCAGGAAGTGAGTACATCGGTAGGTCCTTCATCACCAGGGCTTGCGCTGTAGCCTTCCCCGGTAGCGGTTAATCCATCGAAAGAAGCTACGTTTATACTTGGAGGGTCTATACCTACATCCGCATTTATTCTCACATTTTCACTGTCTATCCAAAGTGAGTCATTAGGACTTGTATCGGTGAAAGAAAAGTCGTCCCAAAAGGGAAGGGGAAGGGGATTTTCCGATTGAGACCGAACAGTTGACCTTACTTTTCCAACGGCCTTGATTTTGGGGAGCGGCTCTACCGTGAATTGTGCCCATAGCAATGTCGGACAAAGAAAAAGTGTCAGAAAAAAAAGCCTCATTCTATTTCTCTTTCTGCTTCTTGCTGAGAAATTAAAAATTGCTGATAAGAAGAATCTGTTTCCGGTACTATCCACAAATCGATTAAGTCTCCAATTCTCGCTGTTTTTCCCTCTGCAGGATTCTGACGTATAACGAAAGCATCCTCCCCTGTAGTATCAGATTCTACTTCTATTATACCCAATTGAAAATTTAACCCCCTTAGATATAGGGTTGCTTCCTCCAGCGGCCACCCAATAACATCCGGAACGGACTCAAACTGCGATCCTCCGCCACTACCTACGGACAGATCTATGGTAGACCCTTTTGAAATAAGGTCCCCTTCCTTTAAGACCTGATCGGCCAGCCGCATTTCAAGCACAAGATTTAAAAATTGGCTGGGTACGTAGTTAATGGTTCCCAACTTCAATTCATTACTTTTTAAAACCGCTTGGGCATTCCGAAGAGACCTGTCCAGTAACTTGGGCATTGGAACTGTAGGCGGGTTAACCCGATTTACTGATAGAAAAACCTTTCTATTTTCTTTGACCTTAGACCCTGCTTTGGGGTATTGTTTTAATATAGTGAGCGGCTCGTGCCGGTCTGAAAAAGTACTATCATTAATCTCGTACCTAAGATCCCTTTTCGTAAGAAAATCTTCCATCTCGTCAAGCTTCATTCCGTACAGATCAGGAACGGTAATGGTTTCACCGTGATTGGTAGTATGCGGAAGGTACACATAAAAAAAGATCAATGTACCTACTATAGCTAATGAAACTACTATGGCAAAATGAATAAATAAACCTTTTAAAGTGTCAGGGAACAATTTCATTGATCGATCTCAAAATTATCCGTAAACATAACCAAAATCATACTAGCCTCTAGAGAAGTCATTTTTCAGCCTTTTGGAATCATGGTGCCTTTTTAACGCACTATTTATGATAGTAGTGATCAGGTTAGTAAAAGAGATACCTATTTCTTGCCACATCATAGGAAACATACTTGAATTGGTAAAACCAGGAATCGTATTGATCTCGTTGATAAAAATTTCATCATCCGGTGTCAGAAATAGATCTACTCTTCCAAAATCTTCACAATGAAGTGCCTGATAGGCTTGAATTGAAAGTTTTTGTATTTTCTGAATTAATTGTTCATTTAAAACCGCTGGAACCTTCAGCTCAACGGCATCCGGATCTTTATATTTTGCCTCATAGGTATAAAACTCATAATTCGGGCTGATCACTATTTCGGCCGGCAGAGAAGCCTTTACTTCTGCGTTACCCATTACTGAACATTCTAGTTCGCGTCCTGCAATATACTTTTCAAAGAGAATAGTGTGATCAAACGTAAAACACTCTTTCAGCGCTGACTCAAATTCATTGCGATTGTTCACTTTTAGTATGCCTACAGAGGAACCCAAGTTAGCCGCTTTGGCCATAAAAGGAAGGCCTAACTCTTCTTTAACATCTTCAAAAGAGATATCATTTTTTTGATGAAAGTTAAAAGCCATAAACTCACTGGTGGGAATACCGGCAGCTTTTAACAGTCTTTTCGAGGCTAACTTACTCATAGCTACGGCAGAACCCAGAACCCCACTGCCAGCATATGGAATGTCCATAGCTTGTAATAGGCCTTGAATGCTGCCATCTTCGCCATCGGTACCGTGTAGAACGGGGAATATGATATCGGGTTCTATTTTACGTTGGTCATCAGAAAAAACAGCTGATCTTGAATTTAAGGTTAGTGAAGCAATGTGTGAAGGTGAGAATTCAGTAGATACGGTATCGGTAAAATGCCAGGTGCCTTCTTTTGAAATACCAATTAAGTACACATCGAAAATGGTTTTATCAATATATTGAAATACATTTTTGGCGGAGTTGATTGAAATCTCGTGTTCTACAGATCTGCCACCATACAAAATGATTACTTTTTTCTTTGGCATTAAGTTCTTATCAATAAAGCCCAAATATAGCCGAATTAGAGAATAGCTTAAATGATTAGTTACTTTTCAGTATCCTTCTAACGTACCCAAAAGACTCACCCTTTACCTGAATGAAATACAAACCTTGTGATTGGGAGGAAATGTCAAAAGTGTACGTTTGGTTTACGGTATTAGGCAAGGTGTTTTCAAAAATGGTATTACCCAAAGCGTCAAATAAAAGGATATCAACATCCTCTCTTTGATTTAACTTAAATTGAATGTTGAATCTGCCATTGATAGTAGGGTTAGGAAATATTTGATTTTCCGCAGCGAGAAATAGGTCGGTGACAAAGACTTGAATATTATCTACAAAAATCGGGTCTCCATTAGCATTGGTAGAAACAAAGGCTATTCTTACCTCGGACTCCCCGATATAATCAGATAGAGATATGGAAACGTTTTCAAATTCTGTTTCTGTTCTTTCATTCAAAAAAACACCACTTTTTAGATCAATACCACTGTTATTGAAGCTAGTTATTTCAAAGGTTTCACCGCCATTTTTCGAAACAAGTACGGATAATCCATCGTTTCTAACGCTTTCGTAGGAATAAGAATAATCAAAATTCAGTGTGGCCTGGTCTACGTTGGTAAGATCAAGATTAGGTCCGACCAGCCAATCCTGTTCTCCTATAGCTTCATAAGCACTGAGATCAATTGAGGCTACGCTGTCCTTAATTACCCAGGTCACATTATTATCCGGATTTCCGCTCACCCAGGTAGATGCTCCGGCGTCAAATGATTCCTTAAATGGAGTAATATCATTTGTAGTATTGACTTCAAAAAATAGCAGTTGACTATTATTATCAGGATTAAAATCAACGGTGTCATTCGGATTTTCCACGGAGAAATATAAGCGGTGGGTACCTATTGATAGTTCCGGTAGTTGACTGGTAAAGATATAGCTACCTCCAATAGCTATATTTGTTTCCTCAGCTATCTTTACGGTATCCATATCGTCAAGTACGTATTTTACATCAAAGCTTTCTAATGGCACAGCCCCGGCATTTTTAATTAATGCCGTTAACTCAGGCATAGTATTATTTGAAACTGTTGAAGGGGATTGTATAGTTGTAAGATTTACTCCTGGTATAGGTATAGTCAGCAGACTTATATTATCGATGTAAAGATTATTACCAAAATCATTTCTAGCTACGAAAGAAACGCGCATATTATCGCGCCCTAAGTAGGAAGAAAGGTCAATAGTTTCTGTTCGCCATTGACCGGCACCGTTAGGAATAAAAAAGCTATTTGAATTTCCTGCTGTCTTAAGCTCTTCAGCTTCTTTGAAATAAACCAAATCACCTTCTCTCAGCGGGTCTTGGCAGTTTTCCGACACTATCACTAACAAAGCTTCCATTTCTACCGGTCCGCCAACACCTATAAACTTGGCATACGCTACATCAAAGCTTAGCGTACTTACGGCGGCTGTAAAATCTAGTAATGGTGAAGTGAAAAAATCAAGATCTCCTTGATTTTCATGGCTGAAAAATTCAATGGCCAAGGCCTGATTTCCTCCAGGTTCTCCGTTGGGCGCAGAACTTAACTGCCAGGTAACGAGTTCATCATCGTTATCAATAGTCCAGTCAGACGGGAGTTGATCAAAATCAATAAATATAGGCCCATCAAACCTTTCTGGCACCGTTACCTGAACCTCCGCGGTGTTATTCAGATCGTTTCCATCGGCTAGTCCGTTCGTAGAAAGAATGGTAAAAGAAAGTTCGTTAGCTGTGGTTTCACTGAGTATCACATCCGGTAGATCAACACTGGCTATTTCCAAAGGACCAAGGTCCAAAGTCAACGTTTCCTCTCCCTGTATTACACCATTAAGTGTGGTTTGAATTTGCACCGAAGTGGCGGAGTTAGTTCCGTAATTCCTTAATTCTAAGGACGGAGTTACTGTATTTTCGCAAGTAGTGCTTTCCGGTGATTCGATGGTACGGATGCCCACATCATTCAAGGCGCTAACCGGAGGTTCCGCACCGGACGAATTTAAGAGGCTGGCCCGGCGCGGACTATTTTCCATAACGGTACGTATCCGGGTTTTTTGGTCTTCCGTAAAAAGATTCATACAGACATCATTAGTGAAGTCCATGTAATTTTGAAACATATCATCACTGCCGCAGGTATTGGGCCCAGGAAAGCCGCAATCACTTAAACCACCGTAATCTGTACTGGTTCTAGGAGTATCTGCGCAAAAATCATCAGCACCACAGCCACCATCGCCCCAAATATGCCTGAGACCCAGATAATGTCCTACTTCATGTGTAGTAGTTCTACCTAAGTTATACCTTGAATCGAGGTCTGCAGGTGGATATTTGTCTACCGACCCAAACGCTTGGTAGTCTACGACAATACCATCCGTTATCGCGCTATTACTAGCGGTTTCCAAACCACCTATATTGGAAACTGGAAATTGAGCGTACCCTAAGAAGCCATCACCTAAAGCAGCTACCCATATATTCAAATAGTCTGCACTTGGCCAATTACTTAATGTTTTGAGTGTGTAGTTATCCGCTAAGAACCAGGTGGATCGCTGACCATCGGTACGTGTAATCCCATTTGTGGCTAACCCTTCCGGGTCACGCTGCGCCAAAACAAATTCAATTTCGATATCTGAAGCTACTGATTGGAAAATCGCGGGAGTATTAGATGCATCGGCATTCATTCTACGAAAATCCTCATTTAATACATCCATTTGAGAGACTACTTGGGCATCTGATATGTTTCTGCCTATGCCGATAGGTTCACCGGCATGAATAATATGAACGACTACCGGAATACGCAGTACTTCCTGTGTCCTTCCCTGCTTTTGTCGCTCACTTTTTTTAAGCGCTATTTTTTGTGCTAACCAATGTTCAAATTGGGCATCAGTTTCTTTGACGAGCTTTTTCTGTTTTAGGAATTCTTTGTATTTCGTCATCCCACATTTTTCCTGAGCATGGGAGACAGAAACGCCAAACAGTAGGAGTGAAGAGAGAAATATGATATACCGTAATTTCAGCAAATGATTTTTTGGAACTAACGACCTTGCCTACTGCATATTGTCCGGTAATTTGGCATTAGGATCGTCAGGTTGGGTAATGTTGATGGCTTCTACGGATCTGATCTCCGGAACTACTTTCCGTATGGCCTCTTCTACGCCTGCTTTTAGAGTCATGGTAGACATTGGGCACGTTCCGCAAGCACCGAGAAGTTCTAGCTTTACATCCAAATCAGGCGATATGTCAATAATTTTGACATTTCCCCCATCAGTTTCTAAGTAAGGCCTGATACTATTTAAGGCTTCTTCTACTTTTCCGAATAATTCGTCTGCTACTTGCATATGGTAAAGTTAAACTTTTAATTCAACTGGCTTTGTTTTTTCTATAGAAGCATTTCTAATAGCTACTTGGCGTGCTACAGATTCTGCTAATTTTACAAAAGCATCTGAAGTAATATCTTCTTTCATAACGGCTGGTAAACCACTGTCTCCACCCTCTCTGATGCTTTGTACCAGTGGTATTTGGCCTAAAAATGGTACTTCGTATTTTTCAGCCAGTTGTATTCCACCGCCTTCACCAAAAATGTAGTATTTATTTTCAGGTAGCTCTGCAGGAGTAAAGTAGGCCATGTTTTCAATAACACCCAATACCGGAACATTAATTTGGGGTTGTTTAAACATACCCAAGCCTTTTCGAGCATCAGCTAAGGCTACTTTTTGAGGTGTAGTCACGATGACCGCACCGGTAACTGGCACCGTTTGTACTAACGTTAAGTGTATATCACTTGTACCTGGGGGTAAATCAATTAATAAATAATCTAGATCACCCCACTCGGTGTCACCTATGAATTGTTTTAGTGCAGAGCTGGCCATGGGGCCACGCCAAACTACGGCATTGTCGCCCGGAGCAAGAAAACCGATGGATATGAGTTTGATGCCGTACTGTTCAAGCGGGAGTATTTTATTCTTACCATCTATCTGCTTCACACCGGGTTGCTCATTTTCGCAATTAAACATCGTAGGCATAGACGGACCGAAAATGTCAGCATCAATGATACCTACCTTTGCTCCTTCGTTAGCAAGCGATACCGCCAGATTAGCAGTGACTGTAGATTTTCCTACACCGCCTTTACCTGAAGCTATGGCTATAATATTTTTTACTCCTGGTAAGACAGGCGCACTATCTCGTGCCGTAGTGACATTGGAGGTCATGACCACGTTTACCTCAAGATCGGCGCTGAGATGTTTATGAATAGCCGCAACACAATCATTTTTGATCATTTCCTTTAACGGACAGGCGGGAGTAGTGAGCACCACTGTAAATTTTATAACATCACTGAATATTTCAATATCTCTGACCATATTCAACGTGACGAGATCCTGTTTCAGATCCGGATCATCAACCGTAGATAATGCTTTTAATACGTCACTCTCTTGAAAGGCCATTTCTTAGTACAAGTTTACTGTGTGCAATTTACCTTATTTCCTCTGCTTACCCTTAACAAATTAATTCGTAAATAAGTTAGCCAAGCCATAGAATTAATGATATCGCACTGAGGTTAATTCGCCTAATCTTACCGATGAAAAAATTATCTTTGATGAAAAGAAATCTAATTGATATCTCATCAGACCATACAACGTGTAAAGGATGCAATGGACATCGAAGAAGTGGTTTCCGACTTTTTGACCTTGAAAAAGTCGGGTTCAACGCTTAAAGCCTTAAGTCCTTTTACTGATGAAAAGACACCATCATTCTATGTAGTTCCCTCCAAAGGGATTTTTAAAGACTTCAGTTCAGGAAAAGGTGGTGATGCAATTACATTTGTAATGGAGGTAGATGGCTTGAGTTATGTTGAGGCATTAAAGTATCTAGCAGCCAAATATGGAATAGAAATTGATGAAAAAGAGCGTACCAATGAGGAAATTCAGGAACAGAATGAACGCGAAAGTCTTTACATAGTATTGAATTATGCCAAGGAATATTTCAAAACCGTATTAACTGCTCACGACGAAGGTAGGTCTATTGGCCTTAGCTATTTTAGAGAGCGTGGATTTGTTGAAAAGACGATAGATAAGTTTGAGTTAGGTTACAGCCTAGATCAATGGGATGGTTTTACCAAAACAGCCTTAAAAAATGCATATAATGAAGATATCCTAGAAAAGGCAGGGCTGCTGGTGAGAAAAGAAGGCGGCAAGCAATATGACCGGTTCAGAGGCAGGGTTATTTTTCCGATTCATAATGTTTCAGGTAAAGCGGTAGCTTTTGGAGCGCGTACGTTAAAAAAAGACGATAAGCCAAAATATTTAAATTCTCCTGAGAGCGAAGTCTACCATAAGAGTAAAGTCCTTTATGGCCTTTACCAGGGTAAGCAAGCCATTCGTCAAAATGATAACTGTTATTTAGTAGAAGGCTACACGGATGTAATTTCTCTGCATCAGTCAGACATTGAAAATGTAGTGGCATCTTCCGGCACATCACTTACAACGGATCAGATAAAGCTGATAAGTCGATTTTCTTCCAATATCACCGTACTTTTTGATGGGGATACCGCCGGTATTAAAGCATCACTGAGAGGGATAGATATGATCCTAGAGTCGGGTATGAATGTCCGGGTGGTTATGTTTCCTGAAGGTGAAGACCCGGACAGTTACTCTCGTAAACTTGGAACAACAGAATTTAAGAAGTATCTAACGGATAACCGTCAGGATTTTATTGCCTTTAAGCTAGGCCTATACTCGGCAGAAGCTGAGCGGGATCCACTGCAGAAAGCCGAGGCCATTAAAGAAGTAGTTCAAAGTATTTCGATCATTCCCGATGCCATCAAAAGAGCCGTCTACCTTAAGGATTCAGCTAACCGTCTGGACCTAGAGGAGTCAGTACTTGTGGGGGAGCTCAATAAATTGCTTATTGCCCGGAGGAGAAATAAACCAAAAAATAGCCAGAGTGAGGTTGTTGAAGTACCTCAGGAGGGTGAACCATTTGTTCAACCGTCTGCAGTTGACCTTATTTACATTCAGGAGCGAGAAACGATCCGTTTGCTTTTAAACTATGGGAAGCAAGAACTTGAAGAGGATTACCTCTTATATCATTATTTACTGGAGGAGCTCAATGATATTGAATTTACCACTCCCATTTTCAAGGAAATATTTTTACTTTTTCAACGGGCACATGAAGATGGAAAACTGTTGGAGAGCAAGGATCTGATAAGAGACGGAGATGCTGACGTGAAAAATGAGGTGATTAATTTAACCACGGAAAGAAGAGAGATAAGCCCTGTTTGGGAAGATAAATATAAAATACATGTTCCTCATGAAAAAGACTCCTTAGACCACACCGTTTATCAAAATATCACCCGGCTCAAAAGAACCATTGTACAAAAGCTCATCGAGGAAAATAAGGAAAACTTAAAGGGTATTACTGAGCATTCAGAAATAGAGCGATTAATTGATATTCAGCAACGCTTAAAAGAAAGTGAAATGGAGCTTTCTAAAGTTTTGGGGGTAGTTATTACCAGATAATTGACTCGCTGAATAGTCAGTGAACCATATTCTGAATTTAATGTTCTCATTATGTATTTTGATGCTCGTTTACACTAATGGCGACCCAGAAATACTACTTTTACAAAGTATTAATTTATCAGATGTCAAATAAGATTAGGTTGGATAAGATAGAAGACGCGATCCGGGATATCAAGGACGGTAAGGTAATTATCGTAGTTGATGACCAGGATAGAGAAAACGAAGGCGATTTTATTTGCGCGGCGGAATGCATCACACCTGAAATTGTCAATTTTATGGCTACTCACGGTAGAGGTTTGATCTGCGTACCTCTGATCGAGAACAGGTGTGAGGAACTGGGGTTGGATCTAATGGTAGGGCGAAATACAGCTGCCTTTGAAACTCCATTTACGGTTTCCGTTGACTTGATAGGGCATGGATGTACTACCGGAATTTCTGCCCATGATCGGTTTAAAACGATTAAGGCTTTGGCTAATCCGGAGGTAGATCCTGAGGAACTAGGTAAGCCCGGCCATATTTTTCCTTTGAAAGCTAAAGCAGGTGGCGTATTGAGAAGGGCAGGGCATACGGAAGCTGCTATTGATTTTGCCCGTTTGGCAGGTTTTCAGCCTGCCGGTGTTCTTGTGGAGATTATGAATGAAGATGGCAGCATGGCCAGGTTGCCAGACCTACTGAAAGTAGCAGAGCGATTCGATTTGAAGCTTGTTTCCATAGAAGACCTCATTCAATACCGGATGGAGCAGGAAAGTCTGATTGACCGGAAAGTGGAAGATGTGGACATGCCTACCGAATATGGAGATTTTAAGCTTACGGCTTATAAGCAAAAAAGTACCGGTGATAATCATTTAGCTTTAGTAAAAGGTCACTGGGAGAAGGATGAGCCCATCCTGGTAAGGGTACACTCATCATGCGTAACAGGAGATATTTTCGGTTCTTGTCGGTGTGACTGCGGTGGCCAACTCCGTAGTGCTATGAGAATGGTAGCGGAAGAGGGAAAAGGTGTAGTGCTCTATATGAATCAAGAGGGCAGAGGCATAGGTTTGATCAATAAATTGAAGGCCTACAAACTGCAGGAAGAAGGGCTAGATACCGTAGAAGCCAATTTAAAACTAGGCTTTGATATGGATCAACGGGATTACGGGGTAGGAGCCCAGATTCTTCGGGATATCGGTATCCGAAAAATTAAACTGATATCAAATAATCCTAAAAAGCGCGTAGGGTTGATGGGCTATGGCCTGGAAATTGTGGATACGGTGGCTATCGAAATGCCACCTAATGAGCATAATGAAAAGTACCTGACCACTAAGCGCGATAAAATGGGACATGAAATTCTAAAGCAAGATCAATAGTTGAAAGTTTTAGCAGTCATATTACTTTTAATGCCTTTTTCTCTGTTAGGTCAGCAGTTCCCAAGTGAGGTGTGGCATGAGGGAAAAGCCGTACTGGTGGAAGGTGATACGCTGGTAGGGTGGATCAAATATGACATGGACAAGGATATAGTTCAGCATACTTACAGTACTGAAGGAACGATAACCACAGTAACTCCCAGGAGTCTGGTGTTTTTTGAGATCTTCGATAAGTTAGCCAACCAATACCGTCAGTTTTATGTCTTGCCGTTCCACGTACAGAATAACTATAAAGCCCCTATTATTTTTGAGCTGGTCTACCAAGGGGATGAACTCACACTGCTAAGCCGAGAAAAGGTAGAATACCAGGTTACCAATTACCCTTACGCAGTGAGCGGTACATTTAATCGACTGGTACTCGTTTTCACGCATTATTTTCTCTGGCCGGATGGACACATTGAACAGTTGACAGGAAATAGAAAGGACTTACTTTGGAAAATGAAGAAAAAGTCTACGCAGATGAAAAAATTCATGAAATCAAATCGTATAAAACCAGAGCGCCGATCGGATTTGGTGAAAATAGTAGCTTATTATAACACACTATTTGAAAAATCTGAAACCCGGTTAACCCCATGACTAAACCGCTAATTCTAGTTTCTAATGACGATGGCATTACGTCTAAGGGAATCCGTGTGTTGGTAGAAACAATGAAGAAGCTGGGCGATGTAATAGTGGTGGCTCCTGACGGTCCTCAGAGCGGAATGGGGCACGCTATCACTATAGGTAACACGCTACGGCTAGAGGAAAATGATATGTTTCAAGGAGTTTCTGCTTATGAGTGCTCGGGAACACCAGCGGATTGTGTTAAAATAGCAAAGCATTTTGTATTGAAAGATCGCAAGCCGGATCTGGTAGTGAGTGGCATTAATCATGGCGCCAATACTTCTATTAGCGTACTGTACAGCGGTACCATGTCAGCGGCCATTGAAGGTGCTTTGGAAGGTATGCCGGCTATTGGTTTTTCCTTATGTGACTATTCTCACGAGGCGGATTTTAGTCATACGGAACAGTATGTGGAGAAAATCACAAAAATGGTCTTAGAAAAAGGTCTGACTAAAGGAGTAGCATTAAATGTGAATATTCCGCCCAAAAGAAACGAGTCCATTAAAGGAATTAAGATCTGTCGTCAGGCCAATGCCAAATGGCAGGAAGATTTTGATCAACGGCATGACCCTTACGGTAGACGCTATTTTTGGTTAGCTGGTAATTTTATCAATCACGACAAAGGTGAGGATAATGATGAGTGGGCCATTGCGAATAACTATGTATCGGTAGTCCCTTGTCAGTATGACCTTACGGCCCATCATGCCATAAGTATCTTAAATGACGAGTGGGACATCTAGCTGACCAAAGCGCCCCTGGTTTACCAGCGTGGTTAAGGGTCTTGATTTATATATTAGCCGCTTTTTTATTCACCTTTTTCTTTAGTATTCTCTTTTTAGGCGTGCTTGATTTTGAAGGGGGTCGTAACATCTATCAAAAGCTTTTGTATAATATTTTAATGTTACTGGGCTTTGCATGTTCATATTATTTGTTTGCTAAGTATTTTGAAGGTTATACGTCCTTACCGAATTATCTCAAATGGAATTTCAATGCTCTTTTAATTGGCTTAGGATACGGGTTTGTTTTGATTTCTTTGTGTGCAGTTATAATGGTTTCATCATCTGTTCTTAGTTTCCAATTTAACGAACTGAATTCCCATTTGCCGCTCTATTTTTTGTTGATGTTTTTGGTTTCCTTAGGTGAAGAGTTAGCTTTTAGAGGATATATCTTGAATACTTTAAGTTCAGCTTATGGAAAAATAACGGGTGTTTTAGGCTCATCGTTGTTATTTGGACTTGTTCATTGGTTTAATGATCATTCAACCGTAGTTGGTATTATTACCCTATCTCTTTTCGGAGTGCTATTGGCTTTGTTATACTATCGCTTTTCTTCTATCTGGCTTCCGGTAGGATTACACCTAACTTGGAACTATACACAGGGATCAGTTTTTGGTTTTGCCATTTCCGGTCATGATAGCAATGGAATTTTAAAGGTTTTATTTCGTAGCGATACACCTTACCTATCCGGGGAAGGATTTGGAATGGAAGGATCAGTTTTTTTTATGACCATAACGCTCATAGCGATAGCAGTAGAATATCAGCGCTGTAGAACTTCCTCTAAAAAAGATACCTTACGTAAAGGTTAAACGCAGGTACGCTATTATCTAATGTTCTACCGTAGCCAGGTATGGCATAGGTATCAATAGGAACAAATTTATTCCGGCTGTTAATAAAGCGAAGGCTGAATAGCCCACCGAGATAAATATTGTAATATCGAAGTTTTTTTTCCGTGCCTATCACTACTTCAAACCAAGTAGCTGTTTGGTCACTTTCACCAAAATCTATAGTATAAGTTTCGAAAATATCACTGTCTATACTGGCACTCCCTTTATCTTCGAACGTGCTTAATCCGTAACGAAGGCCTGCATAATAGGTGTTGGTATTATCAAGTGGTATCAAATAATTGAACCCAATCCGGCCATAAACACCACTGCTCTCATAAGTGCCATTTTCAAAAGCTGTTTGTGGCCTTATAGTAGCATAGCCTACATGCACGGTGGGCACAATCCTGTTAGCGAGCTGGAAGCCTACTGCTGCCTCAAATTTGGATTCAAAATCGCTAGCGGCGGTGATCAGTTTGCCGTAATC
>JBCCSU010000030.1:0-28518 GCA_039199635.1 Bacteroidota bacterium
AGCGGCACCAGTGGTATGAAAGCGGCTATGAATGGCGTATTGAATTTCAGCATTTTAGACGGTTGGTGGCCGGAAGCCTGCCGTGATGGCATCAACGGCTGGCAATTTGGCGATGGTTTTGAATATGATGATGAAAAAACGCTCGATGATCATGATTTAAAAGCTTTATATACCGTTTTACGAGAAGAAGTTATTCCAACATTTTATGAAAATCGAGATAAGTGGGTGGAAATGATGCGAAGCAGTATTTTAGATACTCACGAACCTTTTGCCGTTAAGCGCATGCTGGAAGAATACTATGAACTGTTATATAACTAGCTCACTAAAGCTATCTTCTACTTCGGGTTAAATCGCTCGCTTTCAGGTTTGAATAATTTAACATCGGCATAAAAAGTACCAAATGGAATCAGTGAGGCTAACATTGCTAAAAATGTGGTTTTCAAATTCCATTTTAGCGAGTAAGCCACTTGCGCGCATAAGATAATATAAGCCACGAATAATATACCGTGCGCAAGACCTACAACTTTATTTGGCCCTGTTATATCCATACCATATTTCAAAGGCATTGTAATAGCAAATAATAGATACGAAACACCTTCTGCAAGTGCTACAAACCGAAAACGACCGATGGATGTACTTAAATTCAACTTGTTAGCTTAACATTCTTTAAAAGAACAATGCATTCATTTAAAGGTTTGAGGCATTTGAGGGCTGATGTTTCATTCGGCTAAGAACATATTAAATGTCCTTGACACATCGGAACCCTGTATGATTCATGCCGGAATCTTTCGAAGACCTCATTCTTCTTGAGACACGATAACCACTACAGTAGCTATCGTTACATAGAAAGGAGCCTCCACGAATAGAGTATTTCTCAACATAGGGTTCAGCAGGGTCAAAAGAATTATGCGGCCCTTGTGGGTTAGAAAGTACGCCTTCCACAGCACGCTCCTTATACGCATTATGATGATATTTATCTAAACACCATTCCCAAACATTACCCGCCATATCATAAAGCCCGTAACCATTCGGAGGAAAAGACTTTATCGGAGCACTATTTAAAAAACCATCTTTCTCAAGGTTTTGATAAGGGAAAAAGCCTTGCCAGAAATTTGCTTTATCATAGGCCTTCTCGGCGGATGTATTACCCCAAGGATATTTTGAATCATTTAATCCCCCCATAGCGGCCCACTCCCATTCTGCTTCTGTAGGTAAACGCTTTCCCGCCCACTCCGCATAGGCTTTGGCATCATCCCAGGCTACATGCACTACAGGATGATTCATTTTTTGCTCGATGTTTGAGTCGGGTCCTTCCGGGTATTTCCAATTAGCACCTACTTTCCACTCCCACCATTGAGAATAATCACGCATGTCGACTGGCCCTTCTGTGGGTCTAAAAACAAGTGAGCCTGCTTTCAATACTGAGTCAGCGGGTTTGGGAGTGTCAGGCGGCAGATCTTTACTCAGTTCCGACCAGTCAATATCTCTTTCAGCGATAGTTACATATCCTGTTTCTTCTACAAAAGTCGCGAACTGTGCGTTAGTTACTTCTGCTTCATCCATGTAAAATGAGGTTATGCTTACCTCGTGTCTTGGGAATTCATCTGCATCCGCTTGATCACTCTTGCCTCCCATGGTAAATGTACCGGAAGGAATGAGTACCATGCCTCTAGGGGTTTTCGACAAATCGTTAGTTTCTACCTCCGTGTTTTTTACAGAACATGAAAGTAGAATAAATACGCCTAATACGAGATGTGCATTATAGAGTCTCTTCATCATTTGAATATACTCTAAAGGTGCGAATTACCTATATCAAGCTGCACACATATCAAAGATAAGGCTATCGAAAGATGGAAGAATATGTGCATGTTTGGAGATCAATAACCTACCAATTCCGGCAACCAAAGGCTGAGCTGAGGCCAAAGAGTGATGAGTATTAAAACGGCAATCATTCCTATATAAAGTGGAATAAGATATTTCAGCACTTTCTGAAATGGAATATTAGCTACTGTAGCGCCAACAAACAGTAAATTACCGACGGGTGGAGTACAAAGCCCTATACAAAGATTTAATACCATGATAATCCCAAAATGAATGGGATCAATGCCTATAGATTGCACTACAGGCAGAAAAATAGGCGTAAAGATTAAGATGGCAGGAGTGATGTCCATAAAAACTCCTACTAGTAATAAGATAATATTGATCATGATCAATATCATAATGGGATTTTCTGTGAGAGATAATAAACCTGCTGTTATTGATTGAGGTAAATTACCATAACTCATTACCCAACTCATGGATGAAGAAGTAGCTACAAGCAACAATACTATAGCTGTGGTTATACTGCTATCAACTAATATTTTTTTTAGTTTTTCCCAACTGAGTTCACGGTAAACTAAAGCCAACAAAAAGGTATATAAAACCGCTACCGCCGCTGCCTCAGTAGCTGTAAAATAGCCCATTACAATACCTCCCATCACTACTACAAGTAAAAGTAAGCTTGGAAAGGCGCGTACAAACGTTCTCAGCAGTTCACTTCCTGACCAGAATTCTCCTTTAGGATAGTTCTTTTTACGGGCATATACGTAGCTAATAATTATTAATACTATGCTTATTAATATACCGGGGATGTACCCTGCCAAGAAAAGCGCTCCAATGGATAATCCTCCCGCTGCCAGAGAATAAACAATCAACACATTACTCGGCGGAATCAAAAGACCTGTAGTTGCTGAAGTAACATTAACGGCCGTGGTAAAACCTTTATCATACCCTTCTTTTTCCATTTTATTAGTAAGGATAGATCCAATGGCTGAAGCTGCTGCGGCCGCAGAGCCGGAAATAGCTCCAAATAACATACAGGCTAATATGTTAACAGAAAGCAGGCCTCCTCTTAACGGACCTACTAACGTTTTAGCGAAGTCAATAAGCCGGACTGCAATACCCCCAGAGTTCATAATCTGTCCTGCCAATATGAAAAAGGGTATCGCCAGCAGTGTGAAACTATCTATACCGTTGATCATCCGCTGTGCCACAGTAGTAACAGATGCTTCGAAAATTACGGTTAAGACTAGTGTAAAAAACGATGAGAGAGCTAGACTCACAGTTATTGGCACTCCCGCCGAGATAAGAAGGAAAAAAGATAATGCCAAAATGATTATTTCTACATAGTCCATGCCCTATTACGCTTTTTTCACTTCGTCAATAATATTTAAAATAGAATAAAACAGAATTATTAGACCACTGACGGGTAGCGCCAAATAGATCCACCCCTTAGGAATATGCATTACCGCTGATACCTGCCCTAATTTGAAGGTGATCCAGACAAAGCGACCTCCTCCTATAAGTAGGATAAGCACGGTAAAAAGTATTATCACAACTTCTATGAAAACAGCTAACCTTTTCTGATTCTCAGCACCTAAGGAAGAAGATAATATATCTATGGCAATATGCTTTTTGATGCCAAAAGCGTAGGCTGACCCAAAAAGGGTAACCCACATCATGGAAAAAATGGTTAATTCCTCTGTAAATTGAGCATTAAGGTCGATGGTACGCGCGAATACCTGCAATAAAGCGCTTAATACCATAAGAATGGAAAGTGCAATGAGCAAAGATCTATTTATCTCGTCCAGAACTTTACGCATCGGTCTGCTGTATAAGTTCAATCAATCTTTTCAAATCGGGATCATCTTTAAACTCTTCGATTATGCTATTTGTACTTTTAGCAAAATCAGAGATGTCTGGTTTTATGATTTCTACGCCCGCTTCTTGCACCGCCTTTAGACTTTCTTCTTCTGATTCATTCCAGTAGGCCCGCTGCACGGGAGCTGATTCTATAGCTGCCTCCTTCACCCAATTTTGTTCTTCTTCTGATAACCTATTCCAGACTATTGTGCTCATGACCAGCACATCCGGAATACCAGTATGCTCATCTAGTGTGTAATACTTGGCAATCTCATAATGCCTGGATAAATAAAAAGAAGGCGGATTATTTTCTGCTCCATCCACCACGCCCTGCTGCAAAGCGGTGTATAATTCACCCCAGGAAATAGGTACAGGACTACCCCCCATTTCGCTGATCATTTTACTGGCAGTGATGCTTTTCATTACCCTTATTTTAAGTCCTGAAACATCTTCGGGATTATAAATAGGCTTATTAGTAGTATAAAAACTACGGCTGCCTGCATCATAAAAACACAGTCCCTTCAGCCAGTATTCTTCTCCTGAATTTAATATTTCTTGTCCTATTGGTCCGTCATGTACGGCAAAACGATGCGCTTTACTTTTATAAATATAGGGTAGGTTAAGCACCTTGTATTTAGGCGCAAAGCTCTCCATTACTGCAGCAGATACCTTTGTTATACCCAAGCTACCAATCTGAAGTAACTCAAGACACTGACTTTCGGAACCTAGCTGTCCATTAGCATAAATACCAATAGTAAGCTTACCATTAGACTTCTTTTTTACACGCTCAGCAAAGTCTAACATCCCTTTATGCACGGCATGCTCTTCACTAAGGCTATGTGCCAGCTTAATCTCTTTTACTTGCTTTTGATTGCCACAGGCAAAAACCGCTAGAATGATCAGTGAAACAGATGCCATTTTGACTACGAATCCACAACATGTAAAACTGTATTGGGTACAATTCGATAGTCTGCTATTCCAAAAGTGTGACATCTGTTTCAAGTCAATTAACCCTTAACTCTTCTAATAATGTCAAGAGTGGCTGCTACTTTTTCTACCAGCTTCTGATAATTATCTTTTTCCAATAATTCTTTCGTGAATAGCTGTGATCCCATACCTACACAATGAACACCTGCTTCAAACCAGCCTCTAAGATTATCTTCCTCAGGTTTAACTCCACCGGTTGGCATAATGCTAGTCCATGGGAAAGGGCCACGCACTGCTTTCACAAATCCGGGGCCACCTACTTGTGTTCCGGGAAATATTTTAACTACTTCTGCACCAAGTTCCTCAGCATATGATATTTCCGTCAAAGAGCCACAACCTGGCGACCAGGCCACTTTCCTGCGGTTACAGACCTTGGCCATCTCAGGGTTTAGTACAGGTGAAACTATAAAGTTGGTACCCAGCTGTAAGTAAAGTGAAGTAGTACCTGCATCTACAACTGAGCCCACTCCTAATATCATCTCCGGTGTCTCCGTCACTGCCCATTTATTCAGCTCTGCAAACACCTCGTGGGCGTAATCTCCTCTATTCGTGAATTCAAACACTCGTACACCACCCTCATAACATGCCTTTAACATGTTTTTACAGATCTCAATATCTTTATTGTAGAACACAGGCACCATACCTGTCTCTTTCATCGTTGTTGCTACTTCTATTCTTGTGAATCGCATATCTGACTGTTGATTACTGTTATTACGTTATTGGTTATTAAATCATTGGCCTTCTTCAAGGTACTGGGTGAGGTTTTTAGCACCCAACTTGGCTTAAACGCTACCTTGCTACTCGACCAGAGGAATCGCCACTCATCAGTTTCTCCACTTCATCAATAGTAGCCAAATTTGCATCACCTTTAATCGTATGTTTTAGGCAAGAAGCCGCTACGGCAAAGTTTAGTGCATTTTGATCATCATCAGGATACTTCAAAAGTCCGTAGATCAATCCGCCCATGAATGAATCTCCGCCACCTACTCGATCAACAATATGCGTGATCTGGTATTGAGGTGAATCATACATTTTTTCTCCATCGTACATGACCCCCGCCCACGTGTTATGCGAAGCAGAAATAGATCCCCTAAGTGTGGTAATCACTTTTTTTGCTCTTGGGAATTTCTCCATCATCTGCTTACAAACCGATAAGAAAGCCTCTGCCTTTACTTCATGACCTTGCTTGGTTATATCCAATCCTTCCGGCTTAATACCAAAATGCATTTCAGCATCTTCTTCATTACCAAGTACAATATCGCAGTAATTAGTTAGCTCTGTCATAATCGCTTCACGATCACCACCATATTTCCATAGTTTTTTACGATAATTCAAATCCGTAGAAATGGTAACTCCTTTGTCACTTGCTACTTTTACCGCTTCCAGGCAAGCATCTGCTGCACCTTGAGAGATGGCTGGAGTAATGCCTGTCCAGTGAAACCAATCTACTCCGTCAAATACTTCATCCCAATCTATCATACCCGCCTCTATCTGGGCCATAGCAGAATGCGCACGATCATAAACTACTTTACTACCGCGACTAACAGCACCCGTTTCAAGAAAATAAATACCTAAGCGGTCTCCACCCCTTGCTACGTGATTCAATCCCACACCTCGTTTACGCATTTCCATAAAAGCACATTCACCAATATTGTTTTCCGGTAAACGCGTTACAAATTCTACTGGCACACCATAGTTAGCCAGCGACACTGCCACATTTGATTCCCCACCTCCGTAAATAATATCAAACGAATTCGTCTGAGAAAACCTTAGAAATCCCGGAGGGGCAAGCCTCAACATGATTTCTCCAAAAGTCACTACTTTTTTATCCATGTTCTTTTATCGTTTTGAAGTTATAGAGTCAAATTCAAAATATTTTTTGGCGTTATAATAACAGATGTTTTGTACCATTTCTCCCACCAGTTTTTCGTCATTAGGTATCAGGCCGTTGGTTACTTCAGTCCCAATCATATTACACAAGAGTCGTCTAAAGTATTCGTGTCTTGGAAAAGAAAGGAAACTTCGGGAATCCGTGAGCATACCCACAAACTGACTAAGTAACCCCATGTTGGAAACCGCATTAAGCTGTCTTTCCATGCCATCCAGTTGATCCAGAAACCACCAGCCTGCACCGTACTGCATTTTCCCTGCTATTAAGCCGTCATTAAAATTACCTACCATAGTGGCAAATAATTCATTATCGCGCGGGTTAAGGTTATACAGTATAGTTTTTGTCAATTGATTATTAGCGTCCAATTGATCTAAAAAAGAAGAAAGGGCGGATCCTTGAGAGAAATCACCCATAGAATCATAACCTGTGTCCGGACCGAGAGTGGCTAACATCCGGCTATTGTTATTTCTTAATGCCCCTAAATGAAATTGTTGGGTCCACTCTTTTTGATGATACATTTTACATAGCTCCAAAAGTAAGGTAGCCTTAAAACGGTTTGTCAATTCAGCTGAACACGGCTGCCCTATTTTCACACGTTGAAAAACGTCACTCGCCTCTGTGGCCGAAAGTGGATTTGCATATAGTTGCTCCAAACCATGATCAGACAAACTACATCCAAGGTCGCTAAAGAATTCAATACGATTTTTGGCTGCCTTTATTAAATCTTGAAAACTATCAATGGAAAAACCAACTTGGCTTCCCAACTTTTCTAAATAACGTAGATAGGTATCTGGATTTTCAATGGCATAAAGTTTATCAGGACGAAAAGTAGGCAACACTTTTATCTGAAAGTCTTGCTCCGCTATTTGTAGATGATACTCCAATGAGTCTGACGGATCATCTGTAGTACATAGCACCTCAACATTCATTTTCCTAAGTAATCCCTGTACGGAAAACTCCGCTGATTGTAGTTTTTCTTGTGTATGGTCGTAAATCTCATCAGCGGTATTTTCATTGAGTAAGATATCAATGTCAAAGTACCGTTGTAGCTCAAGATGTGTCCAGTGATAGAGCGGGTTTCTAAGGGTATAAGGCACCGTCTGCGCCCATTTTTTGAATTTCTCGCGGTCATTTGCGTTACCGGTGATATAAACTTCGTCCACACCCATGGCACGCATAGCCCGCCATTTATAATGGTCCCCATTGAGCCATATCTGGCTCAGATTATCAAATTGATGATCTGACGCGATTTCATTGGGCGGCAAATGGTTATGATAATCTATGATCGGTAAGTGTTTTACATGCTCGTGGTAAAGTTTTTCCGCCATTGGCGTGTCCAGCAAAAAATTATGATCCAAAAACTTTCTCATAAGATCTTTTTAGCGCCCCATCCAGCCACCATCTACTAGCATTACTGTACCGTGCATATAAGCTGCGGCTGGAGAACATAAGAAAACCACCGGCCCGGCAAAATCATCAGAGTCACCCCATCGGTTAGCAGGAATCCTGGAAAGAATAGAATTAGCTCTTTCCGGATCATTTCTTAGCGCTTCTGTATTGTCGGTACTGATATAGCCAGGCGCAATTGCATTAACATTAACTCCCTCACTCGCCCACTCATTGGCGAAAGCCATGGTAAGCTGGCCTATGGCCCCTTTACTGGCTGCGTACCCCGGTACCGTAATACCGCCCTGGAAAGTAAGTAAGGAGGCGGTAAAGACAATTTTACCGGACTTACGATTTACCATTTCTTTACCTATTTCACGGGTAAGGATGAATTGAGCGTTTTGATTTACTTCTATTACTTTATCCCACATTTCGTCCGGGTGTTCCGCAACCGGCTTCCTTAAGATAGTACCGGCGTTATTGATCAATATATCAATGACCGGATTATCTTTTTTGACATCTTGAATGAATTGATATAAAGAATTTCGGTCACCAAAATCACACGTATAAGCTTGGAAGTTTTTACCCCTGGCTCTCACTTCTTCCTCTACCTTACTTCCTGATTTTTCCAGCGATGCACTTACTCCAATAATATCTGCGCCTGCTTCCGCAAGACCGATGGCCATAGCTTTGCCAATGCCACGTTTACAGCCTGTTACTAAGGCTACTTTTCCATCTAGTTTAAATTTATCGAGTATCATTTGAAGGTTGTTAAGTTAGCAGCATCCATATCTGTAAAAGCTTTATTTTCTCCTCCCATACCCCAAACAAATGTATAGGCAGAAGTCCCTGCTCCTGAATGAATAGACCATTCTGGGGAGATCACCGCTTCCTTGTTTCTCATAACTATATGACGTGTTTCTTCCGGATCACCCATGAAATGCATCACTATTTGATCATCCGGCAGGTCGAAATAAAAATAAACCTCCATCCTGCGGTCATGGGTATGAGGTGGAAATGTATTCCAAATGCTCCCTGGTTTTAGGAGTGTAAAGCCCATAACTAACTGGCAACTTTCAATACCATCTTCATGGATATACTGATAGATAACACGCTCGTTACAGTTTTCTTTAGAGCCCAGATCTACCTGATTAGCATCTTCTAATCCTGCCTTCCGAGTAGGGTATTCTGCGTGGGCAGGTAAACAATTGATATAAAACTCAGCCGGGTGTTCCGACTGATGACTGAAAAATTCAATATTCTCTTTTCCTTTTCCTACGTAAAGACACTCTCTGTTCTCTAACTCATATTCCTGACCTTCTACAACGATCTTTCCTGGACCTCCAATGTTAATGACACCAAGCTCTCTCCTCTGAAGAAGAAAATCTGCCTTGGTAATTTCCTCTAATGCCGGAAGTTTAATTGACTTCGTATGTGGCATAATTCCCATCACAATCATGCGGTCGTGCATGGTTAAGGTAAACTCGACCGAATCCGGTTTAAACAGTTCTTGAATAAGAAAATGATCCCTTAATTGAGTGGTATCGAAGGTTTTTACATATTCTTTTCCGTTCGCGTATCGTATATCTGCCATAGTCAATTTCTTTTCTGTGTAATTTATACACAGTTTAGCTAAAATTCAATAATTCTCCGAGGTATTTCTCAAATTCTACTTATTTAAAAAGGTATAAAGGTCAGGTCCCCCTTTAGCCCCTACTTTTTTTTCACCTGTATTGGCCAGGAGCCCTTTTTGAAGAACTTTCTTTCTGAAATTTCTTCTATCCAGTTTTTTATCAAGAAGTGCTTCAAAGAGATCTTGTAATTCTGTAAGCGTAAATCTAGCCGGCAAAAGCTCTCCCAAAATCAGACGTTCTTCCACATTGGACTTTAGTAAATTTAGTGCATCCTTAATAAGCTGCTCATGATCAAATCCTAATTCAGGTAGCTCATCCAGCCTGAACCATTCCACCCCACTCACGTGCTTCTGCTTAATAATGGGATGATTCTCAGGGTTTATCAGCCCGTAATAGCTAATAGTGATAACCCGTTTCAGCGGGTGACGATTCACATCAGAATAGCAATAAACCTGTTCTTGGTGAATATTTTTTAGCCCGGTTAAGTTTAAAAGTACGCTTTTAACTGCTTCTTCAGTGGTTTTCCCTTCTTGCATTATACCTCCTGGCAATAGCCAAAAGCCTTTGAAAGGTTCCGCCAATTTTTGAATCAGCAATAGTTTAAGAACCCCCTCCTGAAAACCGAAAACAGCACAATCTACCGTAATTGTACACTCATAGGCATCTTTAGTTACGGAAACATTAGTTATATCTTGCGCCATATTTTACTTTACAGAAACTTTTAATTCTACTGAAAGTTCTTGCATAGTATCTCTCAATCGATCTCTAAAATATTCTTCTTTAGAGAACTCCTGATGCTCCATTTCCCAGCCGGCATAGAAGTAATAGTTATAAAATCCCCCACTTGGTTTCAGGTACAAGAGTTCAGAATTAGTGACTCCTTCACCGGAAACAGGTGCTTGGGAAACGCCGGAATAATGCTGATCGGGAATTAAAAGTGCCATACCTAGCGCATCTTTATGCTCACTTTGATCACCGTGCGTGAACAGTGCTTGCATATTAGCATGATTTAAAGATCTCTGATTAGCGTCTTTTAAATTCACAATACCCACTACTAGTGTATCTGTTAATGATTCCGGAGAGCGCAATAAAACCTCGCTTTGAAACCATCTCTTGTTCGCCTGAATGGAAATGTGCTCTTCCAGTTCGTATTCCTGACCAAGAACATCCCATCCTTTATACATTAATTTGAAACTTGAAAAGATTGGTCCTTCTTCCACTTTCTTAAACTCGGCCGATTCTGTTTTACCTAAGCGGATCAAGGAATCCTTTTTAAGAATAGCCAGTGCCCCTGAGCCTAAGGACTCACCTACTTTGAGAATATCCATACCCCATTTCTGTAGTTGATGATAATCCTCTCCTGTCCCTATTTCAGACATAATCATTTTTTCGGTGGTTTTCCCGAAAATATCTTTACCATTTCTTGTGTCAAAATAGCTTCGAAAGGCAACTCTATTGCTCTCCCAGCCAGGGCCCTCAAATTGATAGGTATACGGGGAGTCTTCGGGAACATGTGTACTATCTCTTTTACTCTGTTCTACCGAGACATAATCACCATCCTTAGCTTCGCTGTAGCCCAGATGAACCTGGGTTTGTTTGGTAAATTCCGGATAATCATTCTCCACAACCCATTCTAAGGTAAAGTCCGAGGTGCCTTGGCTTTCCAGCGATACTTGAAAGACCAACTCATCCCAATCCCCGTCTTTATCCGTGTCTATCAATTGAGTGGGTACACGTTCACCTGCCTGACTTTTAATAACTGGCAAATGACCAGCTATAGTTTGAAGCTGATCTTTTGAAACCATCACCAGTTTATCTGATACATTAAATTCGGATTCATTCAGAATACTGATTTTCTGAGGGTCTTCGCTACAGGCGCTTAAGAATAGTAGGAAAAATAATAAAGATGTGTATTTCATAATGACTTTGTAATTCCTAGTTGTAACCCTCTTAATTCTGCCAACCCTCTCAAGCGACCGATAGCAGAATAACCAGGGTTGGTTTTTTTATCAAGATCGTCTAACATTTGATGTCCATGATCGGACCGAAAAGGCATTCTGACATCTGTTCTCCCTAGATCTACTCTTTTTCTCTGTTCCAAAATGAGCCTTTTCATAACTCTATACATATCTACATCACCCTCTAAATGATCAGCTTCATAGAAATTACCTTCATCATCACGCTTAGTAGCACGTAAATGGATGAAATTTATTTTATGGCCCAGCCGCTCCACCATACCCACCAGATCATTATCTGCTCTAACTCCAAAAGATCCCGTACAGAAGCATAGCCCATTAGCAGTAGAGTCATAGGCATTTAATAAGTGTACTGCATCATCCTCAGTACTTACTACTCTAGGCAGACCTAGTATCGGAAAGGGAGGATCATCCGGATGAATGGCTAGCGATACCTTATTCTCCTCTGCAATGGGAGCTATTTCCCGAATAAATTCATACAAATTAGCACGCAGTTCTTTATCTCCGATCTCATTGTAACCCTCCAAAATTTGCTGGAACTTATCCAGAGAGTAACCTTCTTCAGCACCGGGCAGTCCGGCAATAATGTTGTTTACCAATTGATCCCTCTGCACCCCTGTAAGCTGGTGATAAACTTTTTCAGCTTGATCTATTTGCTCTTGGGTGTACGATTCCGCTGCCTTAGCTCTATTTAAGATAAACAGCTCGAAGGCGGCGAATTGTAAAAAATCGAATCTTAACGCTTTAGAGCCATCAGAAACAGGGAAAGAGAGATCCGTTCTCGTCCAATCCAATACAGGCATAAAGTTATAGCAGACCGTATCTATACCGCACTGCCCAAGGTTATAGATGCTTGTTTTATAATTTTCAATATACTGTAAATAATTCCCTGATCTTTTCTTTATATCCTCATGAACGGGAATACTCTCTACTACTGACCAAGTCAGGCCCTCAGATTGAATCTCCTGTTTTCTTTTTTTAATTTCATCTATTTCCCAGACTGCGCCATTCGGAATATGATGAAGTGCAGTGACTATACCTGTAGCACCGGCCATTTTAATATGGGAAAGCGGTATTAAGTCCTTTGGCCCGTACCATCGCCATGTTTGTTCTAAGCTCATCGTCACCTTAGTTAAACTCCGCTAAATGCACTAAAACCTCCATCTACAGGTACCACCACCCCGGTTACAAATGAAGAATCACTGGTGCATAACCACATGAGTGTTCCGAGCAGATCATCTGCCTTACCAAACTTGCCTAGTGGAGTATGTTCAATAATCGTATTGCCTCTTTCCGTTAACTGCCCATTGTTATCTGTCAATAAGGATCTATTCTGATCCGTTAAAAAAAAACCGGGAGCTATGGCATTAACTCGTATTTTCTCTTTCGCAAAATGCACCGCAAGCCATTGAGTAAAATTACTGATAGCAGCTTTTGCACCACTGTAGGCAGGAATTTTGGTGAGCGGTGTAAATGCATTCATCGAAGAGATATTCACAATATTACAATCAGACCTACCAATCATATCTCGGGCAAAAACTTGTGTGGGCAGCAGTGTACCTATAAAATTTAAATTGAAAACGAAGGAAATACCAGCCGGATCCAGGTCAAAAAATGAAATTATATCTTCACTTAACTCATCTCCTTGAGTAAAATGTGTTTTCGTAGTGGTTCCCTTTGGGTGGTTTCCACCGGCTCCATTGACCAAAATATCGCATTTACCTAACTTACTCTTAACGGATTCTTTAGCTTCTTCGAGGCTCCGCTGATCTAATACATTAGCCTCCACGCCAATGGCCTGGCCTCCGTTCTTATTAATATGTTCTGCGGTGGAATTAGCAGAATTTTTATTTAAGTCCAGAATAGCAACTTTAGAACCATGAAGAGCCAGCTCCTCTGCCATCGCTTTGCACAAAATACCTCCTCCGCCAGTAACTACTGAGACTTTATTTTTTAACCTATCGGATTTCAAAATAACTTCTTTTCTGTGTAATTTATACACAGAAAAGAGATATTGCAAGTGAATGAAAGAAAAATAAACCTGTGAAATAGGATTTTATGAATCCTTGATCCTTAACTATCAAGGATGTTCTACTGAGTAACTTAAGACAATACCATTTCAGTCATCTTGGGTTGGAGCTCTATCACTTTGCCATAGAGATTGATAGAAAGTAACGTTTCTGACTGGTTCTCAATTTCTACCTTATCTTGTCTTACGTTGATTTTTAGTAGCCAATCTCTAAATCGAATTTTGAAAGAGTAAGAAGTCCATTGATCTGGAATAAACGGATCAAAGCAGAGAACACCTTTTTTGATGCGCATTCCGCCGAAACCTTTTACTACAGACATCCAAGTACCTGCCATACTCGTAATATGGCAGCCGTCTTCAGTGTCATTATTATAATCATCCAGATCCAAACGCGCGGTACGAAGATACATCTCATAGGACTTTTCTTTATATCCTAGCTTAGCTGCCAAAATAGAATGTACACATGGGCTGAGTGAAGATTCATGAACCGTGATAGGTTCATAGAAATCAAAATTTCGCTTGATCGTTTCTAGATCAAAATCATCTTCTTGAAAATACAGGCCCTGTAGCACATCCGCTTGTTTTATGTAACAAGAGCGAAGTATGCGATCCCATGACCAATTCTGGTTGATGGGTAAGTGTTTGGGGTCTAAATCAGAGACTTTTATAATTTCCTTATCTAAAAACCCATCTTGCTGCAAAAATACACCCCGTTCATCGTCTACCGGATAATACATATTATCTACGATCTCATTCCAATACGATGACTCTTTAGCTTCATTAAGTGCTAATTTTTGCGTAATTCGTGAGAACTTCTCAGGATCGCTGTCTTTGACCATGGAGATCATCTCACTGGCATACTTCAAGCACCAGCACGCGATAAAGTTAGTATACCAGTTATTGTTAACGTTATTCTCGTACTCATTAGGACCAGTCACTCCAAGCATTACAAATTTTTTCTTCGCTTGAGAGAAATTGACTCTCTGACTCCAAAATCTGGCGATACCAATTAATACTTCAAGACCGTAATCAATAATGTATCGCTTATCTCCGGTGTATTCTACATAGTCGTATATCGCGTGAGCGATGGCTCCATTTCTATGGATCTCTTCAAACGTTATCTCCCACTCATTATGACACTCTTCGCCGTTCATCGTTACCATGGGATATAAGGCCGCCCCATTAGAAAATCCCAGCTTTTCGGCATTCTCAATAGCTTTTTCCAATTGTTTGTATCGATACAACAATAGATTTTTAGCTACATACTGATCAGCCGTACTGAGATAAAAAGGCAAGCAGTAAGCTTCAGTGTCCCAGTACGTGCTTCCGCCATATTTCTCACCTGTAAACCCCTTAGGCCCAATGTTTAGCCTTTCGTCCTCGCCAGTGTACGTTTGATTCATTTGAAAGATATTGAACCGTATACCCTGCTGGGCTGAAACATCGCCTTCTATTTTAATATCGCTCTCCTCCCACTTGAGTGACCAAGCAGCGGCTTGCTCCTTAAGCAGCGTTGTGAAACCTTTAGAAGAAGCCCGATCTAATTCCGTCAGGCAAACCTGAGCGACTGCTGGTTTTTCATGGTTTTCAGAACTGATGACCGCCGCATATTTATGAATACATGCTGTATCCCCTGGCTTTACAGCTAACTCTGTGCTTGAGCTAATATATTTATCATTGCTACTCACCAGATGGCTGGAGTGTACCGACTCGTCATTTTTAAACAGGTCGAAATGCATGCCTACCGCCACATGGAAATCTAATTTATTCGTTTTTGCTACTATATATCCAGTATCGGCATCGATCTGTTTGGTCACTTCCTTCCAAAACTTCTCTTTGTAATTCGAGTCTTCATTGGTAACATCAAAATCAATATAGGGCATCATTTTGATTTTACCAGTGAAATTCAGCGCCTTAACGGTGTAGCAAATAGCGCCAATTTGATCATCCACTATACTGCAAAATCGTTTTGAGGTAATGTGTACCTTGTTGCCTTCCGCATTCGTTACCTCGAACTCACGATGCAGATATCCCTCTTTCATATTCAGCTCCCTCTTGAAGGAATCAATCGTACATTTAGCCAGATCCAACCGCAACCCATTTATCTCGATATCAATCCCGATCCAATTAGCCGAATTAATGACTTTGGCAAAGTATTCAGGATAGCCGTTTTTCCACCAGCCTACTCTGGTTTTATCGGGATAGTAAACGCCTGCCACGTAGCTGCCTTGTAAAGAATCACCTGAATAGTACTCTTCAAAATTCGCCCTTTGTCCCATTCTGCCATTTCCTATAGAGCAAAGGCTTTCAGATATTCGGTTTAAGGTAGGATCAAACCCTTCTTCAATTATTTTCCACTCATCATGTTTGATGTAATTCTTCATAGTGATGATATTTTTTCTTCAAATCTGTTGATATCGATACTCCCAATGCCTGGAATTACCCAATCTGCTTGTTTTAACAATTCGGGGTCACCTATTCCTACGCAATACATACCACCATTTTTAGCGGCTTGAACACCCGCAACTGCATCTTCAAAAACGATACAATTTTCAGGGTGGCTACCTACTGCTTTAGCCCCTTTTACAAAAACTTCAGGATCGGGCTTCGCAGAAGTTATATTCGTGCCGTCCATTATGGCATCAAAAGCATCTTTTAGGTCAGTATTTTCCAGAACCATGAGTGCATTCTTAGAGGCAGACCCTAACACTATATTTCTTCCTTTTTCTTTATTAACAGCGATGAACTCTCTAACCCCTGGTAAGATGTCTTCCGGTGTCATTTTACTGATAAGTTCCACGAACCATGCATTTTTGCGATTGCAATAGGATACCTTTTCCTGATCACTCATTTTTACATTTCCCAGAGAAAGTAAAATGTCAAATGACTTCACACGACTTACTCCTTTTAACCGCTCATTATCTTTAAGAGAAAAATTAATATTTAGTTCCGCCGCTACTCTTTTCCAAGCTTGATAATGAAAAACCGCTGTATCTACAATAACACCATCCAAGTCAAAAATGAGTGTATCAATTTTGGCCATCAACTCTTTTTTTGACAAAATTAGGTTTATTCAATTCAAAAAATATCGAAAAATTCATCGATCTCCGCAAACGATTGCTATGTATCAACCACCTGAAGATCAACGAATTATATTATCCCCGTGATTTATAAATATTAATTATTGCTATGAAAGCGATGATTAGCCAAACAATATTTATGGTGGCAGAGGGGTAAGCGCCATAGTACACAGTGTTGATTACCAGGAATGTCCCACCCGTAAAGTTTAGTAACTGATAAACCAGTGATTTGGAAGTTGTTTTATGAGAACTTATCAAAGCGTATGCTAGTATTACTTCCATGGAACCTATCCACCCCAGTATATCTATAATCAATTCACTCATGCCTAAAGCTAGCTTTTTAAAATAAAGTGATACGCGAATTTTCAGATAAAACTCAGGTTATCTCCAGAGGTAGGAAACACAAGCTTACTCTGCCGGACTTTCTAAATAAACTGAGGCGAATACATCTATCTTTTTCGGTTGACAATATACACCCCGAAAATTATTAAGAGCATGCCTAAATAGTGGCTTAAAAACAAGCTTTCACCGTCAACTAACCCCCAGATTACAGCTACAATGGGAATAATGTAGGTGACCGAGCTTGTAAAAATTGGAGAAGTGATCTTAACGAGTTCATTAAATAGAATGAGCGCAATCGCGGTCCCTAAAACACCTAGTAAGGATAGTGCTCCTAAGGCCGAATATGCACCTTCAACGTCACTTGTAGTTTGTATAAAATCGGTATTAAATAATAAGTGGATTAAAGCTACAGGGCCAACTAAAAATAAGGAAAGACTGGTGATAGCTTTTGAAGAAACATCAGGGAGTTTGTATTTGATGAGATTGAGGTTAGTAGCATAAAAAATAGTAGCTAAGACCACAAGCAGGGCATACGCATTAAACTCAATGCTGGTCGAATTTCCTGAAAACATAAGCACCACTGAGCCTAAAAAACCTAAAATAAGCCCTAAAGTAACTTTCAGCGTCACACGCTGTGAAAAGAGCAACAAACCCAAAAGCATGGTAAATAATGGAGTCAAGGCATTTAAAATACCTGCCAAAGAACTTTGAATTTGTGTTTGAGCGATAGCGAATAAAAATGCCGGTAGAAAACTACCGAACATTCCCACCGAAAATAGAAATGGCCAATGCTTTCTTTCAACGTTTCTAAATGATCGGATGGCCAAGGGCACCAGAAATAAATAAGCCGCTACTATTCTTATTGCTCCGACTTCTAACGCCGAATAAATAAGCAGACCTTTTTTTATTAGAATAAAGGAGCTTCCCCAAATAAGTGCTAAAACCAGAAGCAGCACCCAGGCCAATACATTACGGTTTTTTATGGCCAATTTCTCTACGCCATTACTGGCTCACTATATTTTATTTCCACTTCATTAAGTATTTCCAGCACATCAGCTTGGGAATGAGACTCTACCAGACGTGTACGAAACGGCTTAAATCCATGCAGACCTCTAAAGTAGTTGGTATAGTGTCTTCGCATTTCAAAGATCCCCTGTCGTTCGCCTTTCCAACGCACTGAAAAGTCGAGGTGCTGACGTGCCACCTCTAATCTATCCTGAAGAGCAGGCGGAGCGAGTTTACTACCCGTCTTGAAGAAGTGTTTAATCTCATTGAAAATCCAAGGATAACCAATAGCTGCGCGCCCAATCATTATACCATCTACCCCATATTTATTACGATACTCCAAAGCCTTTTCCGGAGCGTCAATGTCTCCATTACCGAAAATAGGTATGTGAATATCTTGATGGTTTTTAACCTCAGCTATTTTGGTCCAGTCTGCCTCTCCCTTATACATTTGCTTACGGGTTCGTCCATGTATAGTCAATGCTTGTATGCCCACATCTTGCAGGCGTTTGGCCACCTCCACGATCTGAATTGTGTTGTCATCCCAGCCCAAGCGTGTTTTCACCGTCACGGGCAAAGTTACCTGCTTTACAATCTCAGCTGTCATCTTTTGCATTTTAGGTAAATCAAGCAAAATGCCAGCTCCCGCTCCTTTACAGGCTACTTTTTTTACGGGGCATCCGTAATTAATGTCCACCATTTCCGGCCCCGCTTCTTCAGCTATGGCGGCCGCCTCCCGCATAGAATCTATTTTATCTCCGAAGATCTGAATGCCAATGGGACGCTCATAGTCGTAGATATCTAGCTTTTGAACGCTTTTATCAGCATGTCTGATCAAACCCTCTGAAGAGATAAACTCAGTGTACATAAGATCTGCACCGTTTTGCTTGCATACTGCTCTAAACGGGGGGTCGCTTACATCCTCCATAGGAGCTAGCAGAAGCGGAAACTCTCCTAACTCTACCTCTCCTATTCTTACCATCTTTGACATTACTTTATCACCCTCTTTAAAATAAGCTGTAAATTTACTCGAATTTATGGACATATTTGACAACGGCTTCAGGCTCGAACCTTATAAAAACCCCGCCTTATCCGCTTTTTTAGCTTTTTTAGTCACTATACTCACCTTTGCTGTTATTGGCCCATTCATAGGTTTTATTATTGGCATTATCATTTTCGATGGGTCAGCAACCACCTTCTTAGCAGGTTTATCAGATAACGCGGCTTCGGAAGATTACAAAATACCACTACTCGTTTTTCAAGGATGCGCCTCCTTCTTTGGTCTTTTTGTACTGCCTGCCATATACCTGAAGGCAGCGGAAAAAATCTCTCCTAAATCACTGTTTTCCAAACGTTTAACCTTGTTGCCATGGATTTTAGCAGGATTAGTAACACTAACTTTTATGCCAGCGAACAGCATATTCATAGAATGGAATGCCAATATTGATTTCCCAGAGTTTATGAATGAGTTTGAACGTTGGGCAAGGGAAACAGAAGCATCAGCTGCCAGATTAACGGAGCAGCTAACTCAATTTAATCACTTTGGCGAATTTGTGTTGGCCTTTATCGTTATTGCGGTTTTTGCAGGTCTGGGAGAAGAACTGGTTTTCAGAGGGATGATCCAAAATATGTTACAAAAGTCCTTTGGAAATATCCACGCAGCCATTTGGGTAGCCGCCGCGCTGTTTAGCTTAATTCATATGCAGTTCTTCGGATTTTTACCTCGGATGTTGCTGGGTGCGCTTTTTGGATATTTGTATTACTGGTCAGGTAACTTATGGATACCTGTATTCGCACATATGACTAACAATGGTTTTATGTTGATCATGATATACTTAAATTCAATTGGGCTTATAGACTTTGATCTCGAAAATAGTGATAGCGCACCTTGGTTATCTGTGCTAATATTTGCTATTATTACTTTTAGTCTAATGTTCTTTTTTAGAAAATACTTTATCAAATACAATTCGCTTAATGACTGATTGGCAGAAGGTGTTCAGCGTGGAGCAGTCTTACAAGGCTGAAATTGTTAAAGACATTCTTGAAAATAGCAACCTAAGACCTGTCATCGTAAGCAAGCGAGACTCATCATACTCCAATTTTGGGAATTTTGAAGTTCATGTACCGGCTGATGAAGTGCTGCGTGCCATGAGAATTATAGAAAGTGACATCGATTTTAGGTAAATATAGTAATCTCAAACAGCGCATAATTGCCGCAGTGTTTGGCGCATTCCTCATTTTGGGAGGTGTCTATTACAGTCAATGGAGCTATTTTGCCATTTTCGTACTCATTAGTATCATTACCCAATTAGAATTTTATAAGAATGTTGGTCTTGATGGAATGATCCCCTTAAAAACCTTTGGTACATTCTGTGGAGCTATGATCTTTGCGCTGTCTTTCTTCATAGAAGGAGGTTTCATTGGAAGCCAATTTTATTATTTGGTATTTCCAGTAGCGGCATGCGTGTATATGATCTATCTGTATAGGAAAAGCTCAATAAAGCCTTTTAGGGGAATCGCCTTTACCTTTCTGGGAATCATCTATGTAGCCATTCCTTTTGCACTCATAAATATTATTGCTTTTCATCCGGGTAGGTATAGTGGTGATCTTATCATTGGCTCAATGCTAATTTTATGGGCCAGTGACACAGGAGCTTATTTCGCCGGCGTAAAGTTTGGCAAGCGTAAGCTTTTCAAACGTGTTTCTCCAAAAAAGTCATGGGAAGGTAGTGTTGGAGGATTACTAATAGCGCTTGCCATGACGTATACGGTATCTAATTTCTCAAACACACTATCTATGAAAGATTGGCTGATTATCGGCTTTATCATCGTTATAATGGGTACCTATGGCGATCTGGTAGAATCACTTTTTAAAAGAAGTATAGAAATTAAAGATTCAGGAAGCTTGATTCCGGGTCATGGAGGGTTTATGGATCGGTTCGATGGCCTGCTGCTAGCGGCTCCTTTCATCATTGCCTTCCTCAAAATATTTATGTGATCACTGGTTATGGTCTATATTTCTATAACTTTACAAACGTTTTAAATTCTCAAAAACTAAAGAATGGGATACATAGAACCAGCCCCTATCAAAGATGAGGGTAATCCATTTGAAGCCATGATGTCTAGGTTTCATATCGCCTCTCAAATTTTAGGTTTGGATGATGAGGTCTACAATGTTTTAAAATCTCCAGCCAAACAAGTAATTGTATCCCTACCCATAACCATGGATGATGGCTCCATTCGGGTTTTTGATGGCTACCGGGTAATTCATTCCAATATTCTCGGACCTTCAAAAGGCGGAATCCGTTTTGATCCTGGAGTAAGTATTGATGAAGTAAAAGCATTAGCTGCCTGGATGACCTGGAAATGTGCCGTAGTCGATATTCCCTATGGTGGAGCGAAAGGTGGTGTTCAGTGTAATCCCAGAGAAATGTCATCCGGGGAAATGGAGCGCCTCATGCGCGCTTACACGTTAGCTATGACTGAAATTTTCGGTCCGGATAGAGATATACCGGCCCCAGATATGGGCACCGGGCCTCGTGAAATGGCCTGGCTTATGGATGAGTTTTCCAGGAGCCGAGGTATGACCATTAACTCCGTAGTTACGGGTAAGCCCTTGGTACTTGGAGGTTCTTTAGGGAGAACTGAAGCTACCGGCCGCGGTGTTATGGTTTCAGCCCTTGCTGCCATGGAAAAACTGAAGATCAATCCCTATCGGTCCACATGCGCGGTGCAGGGGTTTGGTAATGTAGGTTCATTTGCCGCTTTGCTCATGGCCGAACGAGGTGTAAAAATTGTAGCTATAAGTGACATTTCAGGAGCTTATTTTAACGAAAAAGGCATAGATATAGATCAGGCTATTGAGTATAGAAATTCTAATAATGGTACTTTAGAGGGTTATAACGGCGCTGAATCAATCGAAAGTAACGAACTCTTAGAGTTAGAGGTAGACGTGCTTATTCCTGCGGCTATGGAAGATGTAATTACTTCGCGAAATGCAGAAAACATTAATGCCAAGCTAATAGTAGAAGGTGCTAACGGGCCTACTTCTGCAAAAGCAGATACCATCATCAATGATAAAGGCATTATGGTAGCTCCGGATATTTTAGCCAATGCCGGCGGGGTGACGGTTTCCTACTTTGAGTGGGTTCAGAACCGACTTGGTTATAAATGGACTGGAGAGCGTGTAAACCGTAGGTCAGACCGTATTATGAAGGATGCTTTTGATCACGTTTACAGCACCTCTAAAGAATACGACATTTCTATGCGTATAGCGGCCTATGTGGTAGCTATTGATAAAGTAGCTAAGACATACAAATATAGAGGTGGGTTTTAGAATCATCCATAAGTTCAATTAAAGTGTCATGACGATCCACAAGGAAGGTAAATCTCTATTACTGGTATTGCTCATTATTTTGGCAGCTGTAAACTACGCAGTGTATGCCTACGTAGCTAATCCATTGATATTTCAACTGACCTTGGTTGTGACCGTAGTATTCTACCTGATAGTTCTTCAGTTTTTTCGTAGTCCAATTATAAATTCTCCGGTTAATCCAAAACACGTACTGGCTCCAGCGGATGGAAAAGTGGTGGTAATTGAAGAAACAAGCGAGGATGAAGTGCTGCAGGATAGAAGAATTCAGCTTTCTATTTTCATGTCACCGGTAAATGTTCATGTTAACCGAATGCCTATTCAAGGGGTAATTGATTTTTTCAAATATCATCCTGGAAAATACTTAGTAGCCTGGCATCCTAAGTCAAGTACAGAAAATGAAAGGACTACCATTGTTACTAAAATGGATAATGGTGTAAAAATTCTGTTCAGACAAATTGCTGGTGCATTAGCCAGACGCATCAAATGGTACGTGAAAGAGGGGGATCAGCTTGACCAAGGCCAGGAGTTTGGTTTTATCAAATTCGGATCAAGGGTAGATGTTTTTTTACCCCTAGATGCAAAAGTGAAGGTAGACCTAAATCAAAAGACAAAGGGCGGAGTTACGGTTTTAGCAGAGTTAGCGTAGAACCATCTTATATTTCTATTTTATCAAGAATCTGTTCCAGGAATCTTTGGTCAATTTCATCGAAGTCATCCAGCAAATCACTATCTACATCCAATATCAACTTTACTTTACCCTCCCTGATCAGTGGTACCACTATTTCTGATTTAGAATCTGAACTGCAAGCAATATGTCCTGGAAATTCATCGACATCAGAAACGATGATAGTTTGTGCTTTCTGCCAGGCCGTACCACAAACTCCTTTTCCTAGCTTTATTCTGGTACACGCTATAGGACCTTGAAATGGACCTAATACTAATTCATTCTTTTTAACGATGTAAAAGCCAACCCAAAAAAAGTTCATCGTTTGCTTTAACGCTGCTGAAATATTGGCAAGGTTAGCAATGAGATCAGGTTCTCCATAAATCAGCCCTTCAATCTGAGGAAGCAAAGTCTTGTACCTTTCCTGTTTATCGGCAGATGTTGAGGTTATAAGTTCTTCAGCCATAATTTAATGGTTATGATAGGTTAACAGCTTATCGTCAATTAGCGTTTCCTCTGAGTAAGGTAAATGTAAATGGGGAGCAGGTATACCCTGATTAAAAAAGGTCTTCGTTTTAAATACTCTGGCCTCGTCCCATAAATCAAGCTCAATGAAAGAAGATAGTAACTGACTGCCGCCTTCCACTATTACAGATTGTATGTCTCGTGAATTCAGATCTTTTAGGAGGTTCGATAGAAAGTTTTTATCTCCTATTTTAACATACTCTGTTTTTCCAACAGTTTTAGACTGTGTGGTATTGTAACAAACCGTACTCAAACCATCGGAAAAAAGATCAAGCTCCGGATCCAGTTCCAGTTTACGATCAACCACAACTCTTAAAGGATTTTTACCAATAATTCCACGTACGGTCAACTTAGGGTTATCATGATAAGCTGTATTTTTCCCGACTAATATCGCATCTTCTTCAGCCCTCCACGAGTGTACCAGGGATCGGCTATACTCATTACTTATCCATTTAGAATCATAGTTTTCACGGGCAATGTAGCCATCTGCTGTTTCTGCCCATTTTAAGATAATGTAGGGTCGCTTTTTACTGAATGCCGTGAAAAATCGTCTATTAACTTGATAAGCATCGGTCTTACACAGCCCTAGCTCCACCTCTATACCTGCATCTTTAAGCTTTTGAATGCCCCGGCCGGCTACTTTCGGGTTAGGATCTTCAATAGCTATGATAACCTTTCTTACCTGATTATCTATCAGAAGATCAGCACAGGGCGGCGTTTTCCCAAAATGTGAACATGGTTCCAGTGTGACGTATACAGTGCTTTTTTGCAATAATGATTTATCATGAACTGAATTGACAGCATTAACCTCGGCGTGTGCCTCACCGAATCTTTCATGATACCCTTCACCAATGATCTGATTATTTTCGACAATGACACAACCTACCAGAGGATTCGGACTAACATTTCCTAAACCCAACGCCGCTAACTCAAGGGCACGACACATATAGGACTGGTGATCAATCATTGAGAAATGCCTCACTTTTTTTAATATATTTGTTGAGCATGTCAATGGCAATGTTACCAAAACACAGCTTATAACTGGGCTTTCATGTCTGAGATTCTTCCCGACTCTTCTAAAAAATTATACCAGTACGTTTTTGATAAAATCAACATAGACGAACCAGAGCAGGAAAGAACTGCCATAGCTTATCTCATACTTGAACATCAGTTTGCCATAGCCAAATCAGAGGTTATTGTGGATAGATCGCTAAATATATCTACCAAAGAGCTAAAATCCCTCGAGCAATTCATAGAGCGTGTAAATAATAATGAACCTCTACAGTATATTTTAGGAGAAGCGGAGTTTTACGGCCGTAAGTTTAATGTGGACCTGTCCGTGTTAATACCCCGCCCCGAAACCGAGGAGCTAGTCCATCTTATCATCAAAGAAAATAAAGGTAAAAAAATCAAATTTTTGGATATCGGCACGGGTTCCGGGTGCATTCCTGTTACACTCAGCAAGGAGTTAAAGGAAACTAAGGCCTACGCTATAGATGTAGACCCCAGAACTATAAAAACGGCCAGAAGTAATGCACTTAAATTTAATGTGGATATTGAGTTCATGCTCATAGATATTCTCACTGAAGATATACCTAACGTTCCGTACGATGTTATTGTCAGCAACCCTCCTTACATTCGGGAAAGCGAGCGAGAGGCCCTAAAAGAAAACGTGAAAGAGCATGAGCCTTCTAAAGCGCTTTTTGTGGTAGATAATGATCCGCTATTGTTTTATCGTAGGATAGCCGAATTGTCAAAATCCGCCCTGAAAGATGCCGGAAGAGTATATTTTGAAGTACATGAAAACTACGGAGAAGACGTGAAAATTATGCTGGAGGTTTTAGACTTTACAGAAGTAGAGCTGATCAAAGATTTAAATGAAAAAGATAGAATCATTCGTGCTGTATGGTCAAATGATATTTTCGCCCAACCAGATGGAATTTGAGGTTTCTATAGTAATTATGCCGTCCTGCAGAGCCGTGTATTCATGAGCACTCTGTATATTCCGGCTAACTTTTCCCTGTAGCTTATAATCCATTCCCCTGATCCTTAATAACATACCTTTCGAAAGCCATTTCTTAAATTTTCCCTTAATCCGATACCACTTGAATTCTAAATCATAAATAATTATTCTGGTTTTATCTTCATGATCGCCATCAAAATGAAAATCTTCAAATCTTTCCATTAAAATGCTAAGCGTATGATTACCCGTATTAGTTATAAGCTGACTGGCACGATGTATCCAATTTTCAGATGTAGCTTTAGTCAATTTAACAGGGGATTGATCTATTAACTGACTTTCAAGCTTTTTTGGTTCGGTCGTGCATAGCACTATTTCGAATTTAAAACCTTTTGATATGGCCTGAGCAATCAGATACTCCGGTATGATGACGGTAGGGTTCCATTCAAGTAAATTATTGAGCGTTTTTGTTAACTCATATTTAAGACTTAACACCAACAGCGCCGGCTCCTGTTCATCGCGAACAATGTGATGGGAAGACATTAATCAAAGGTAACACCACGGACGACCACAAAAAGAAGAAATTACATTTTACTTAAAGTTTATAGAACCATTTTCTTACTCTAGCGGATAACTGTCAACGATATGCTGAGAGATGATCCTATACACTTCAGCTAGTTCATCATTATTTTTCAAGTATTCTAAATGTCTATCTAACGTCTGAAAATCATGCCTCTTTGCCGGTCCTGTTTGAGCCGCTTTTGCACCTAGGTCTGCGGCTTTTGAAAGGGTTTCTTTCACCAGCGGGTAAAGCAAACTTTCTTCCAGCTTATTCTCCTTCAAAATATCACCGGCTACACCCATAAAGTGATTTACAAAATTATTGGCAAAAACAGCAGCCAAATGTAACGCCATGCGTTGATCGCTATTAATGGTGACTACTTTGGAGCTAATGGCCTTACCAAGTTCCATGAGTACGCCAAGGGAAAAGCTACTCTCACCTTCAACGCAAATAGGTACTTCTGAAAAGTTAATTTCTTTTTCTTTAGAAAAACTCTGTAAAGGATAAAGTATTCCGATGTGCTCAGTAGCGGCATAAGACAAAACACCGGCGCTCAGGCTACCACTGGTATGAATCAGAATAGAATCTTCATTTGGCAATATAATCTCCTGAGCTATCTCTTGAACCGCAGTATCTGAAGAGGCGATAATAAAAACCGTTGACTTGCTAGTGCTGAAGTCGAGGTTGGTTTTAACTTCAGCTTCATAAAGCATTGATACCAATGCTTTTACTTTTTTAGGAGTACGTCCGAAGACCTCAAAAACACCATATCCGGCATTTTCCAGAGCTGGAGCCAAATGCCAAGCAACGTTGCCCGAACCGATCAGCGAAATACGATAAGACATGAATAAAATTACTAACTATTTTATTCAACACCCTTTTCTCGCATCCTTTTAAATTCTGTGTATCTTCTGGTCACGGCAACGCCAAAACCAATCATCAAGATTAAGGTACCGGCCCATAATACGTTAATTAAGGGTTTTTCCATGGCTTTTAATATGATCCAGTCCTTCTGGCGCGTGTTGGCTCCAATCACAAATTTGTTTTCGTCAGGGTGGATACTCATAAGTGTAACTTTAAGCCCGAGGTCTTCAATCTCATCGGGTATTCTTCCCACCATTCCATCCTTTATGAGAAACACTGGGTTCGCTTGATATTCTTTCTCCTCCCCTTCTATGGATAAATATCCCTTAATGGCTACATCATCGGGAGCTAGATCGACTCCATCCAATTCATAAATTCGCTGTAAGCCGTCCACTTTAGCTACATAATCGTTAATAAAAAAAGTATCGCTGGGGCTAATCTTATGTTCTTCTAATTCGCTCCACTCCACATCTTCTCGAGTGAGTCGCGAGACAACATGGGCATAAAGATCTTTGGAAAGATCTCTTTTAATAGATGGTGAGGCCGCCATACCCATCGTTGGGTTATCCTGTATTCGGGGATAAAGATTATAAATATCACCATTTTTAGCTTTCAGCTCTACTTCGTAGTACACGTTTTCTCCATGAATGGGAATGGTATCCTGGTGCGCATATAGCTGTTGACCTTCAAAATATACATCCTTATCTGCTACTACTGTGAAAGGGTCTATTTTAGTAACATCATTTTTGTGGATCAATCCGTCAGATTCTGTGGGTTCAAAGCGCACTCCTTTGTACTTTATCTGATAGTTGGCCATTTTCATAGGCTCATTTAAAAAAAGTAGCAGATTTTCTCTATTAAAATCTTTGTCCAACTGCCGTGAAATAAGCAATCCTGTATTGTTAAGGGAAACCACTTCTGAATACCCGGAAGAAAATAAGATACCTATCAACATTAACCCAACTCCAATATGTGCTAGTGCTCCACCTGAAAGTTTAGGTCTAGACTTTAAAACGGTCAATAAAATTTTACTATTCGCGGTTACCGTGTAGACTCCGGCCAATAACAAAATAATATATGAAACATTGCTCACCTTCAACCATTCCATAATTACTAAAGTAACTAGCAAGGTAATGATGATGGGAGGCAATAAACTGTTCCATAGCTTTTTTCGATCTACTTTTTTCCACCAGAAAAACTGACCGGTTCCTGATAGAAAGGCAATGGCCACCGCAAACCAAAACTGAAATTTCGTGTAAAACTCTATCTGGTCAGTAGGAGGTGCTACGTTAGATATACCTCCAAATGCCTCAATGATACTATTGTAAACGGGAATTGACGTGGGTAAAAGTACCTGAAAGCCCATCAGACATAACGTAATGGCTCCAATAAATATCCAAAACTCCCTGGAATAGGTAGAAACCTCTTTTTCTTCAGAAGGAAGCTCTTTCCATCTGATTACACATAGAACAATAGGTATGAACGCAAAAACTAATAAGTAGATAAGAAGCTGGCCGGACAGACCTAAATCCGTAAAAGAGTGTACCGACGAATCAC
>JBCCSU010000031.1:0-28380 GCA_039199635.1 Bacteroidota bacterium
CGGCTTTAGTATTAATAATGTAATCCAGCGTTTTTGCTAATACCGGATCATGATCAGATATATATTCATTCTTGTATAGATCATATACTCGAGATAAAATCCTATCTGAGTTTGACTTAAACTTTGGGTAAATATTCTCTTTCTCATATTCACTCAAATAGATAAAAGTACGCTGCACAAACTCTATTTGAAGTTGCATAGCTTCCATTATCAAATGTTTAGACTCAGAAATATTTTCTTTTTGATATTCCAGCCTTGATTTTATGAGATGGGTGTCAATGTTTAATAACAAATTACCTCGAACAGAGGCAAGCATTCTGTCCGCTTTAATAATTATCTTTTCTCCTTCCTTGAAATCTCCCTTTTGGATATAAATCCATGCCAGGGTATTTAGTGCTTTGACTCTATCCGCATAATTTTTACCCACCTCTTTTTTAGTCCATACATGACGCTGCAGCCTGGCGCTTTTTTTTGCAAGATGTAACGCTAGTCTAAGGTCATTTTCAACAGCAGCTATGTCCGCCAGAACTTGAAAAACGTCTGCATATTGATCTACATCCAGGTGACTTGTATAGTTGGAAAACCTGATATTATCTTTAAAAGTGTTGAGATAGTATTTGGCAGAATCTATTGATCCCTCATTAAAATGTAGCATCCCTAGCGGCAGGTAAGGTCTAAAATTAACCGGATCATTCTTTCGCCACCACCTTACACGAAGTTGTAGAGATCTCGATACGAGTGCCTTTACCTGTTGCCAGTTGCCAATACGGACACTTAAAAGTGCTAACTCATCCATTACATCAAAGTCGCTCAACTTTAGCTCCTTTCGAGACTTCCGGTTAATATAACCTAAGGCATTTTTGTACTCCTTTTCAGCCTGGATATCATCACCGATTAAGGCATAAGCCCTCGCTAAACCCTTATGATATCTAACCGGTCTCTTCTCGGGATCTACTTTTTGAATACTGTGATCAATAGCTTCCTGAAATCTGCCCTTTTTTAGTAGTCTCATCACTTTTCCAGATTGGCAAAGTGCAGCAAGGTGAAAGAAAGACACAAGAAAGATCGTAAACGCCAGTCGCATCAAAGCTTAATTTGAAACAGATACAACTTTAAAGACAAGGTCAAATTCAATTCCACCTTTTCGGCTTGAAGTAGATCGTTACCTGTCTCGATCACCAGTTTAGAAAAGTCGATCAGGCCAATTCCAGTACCAAAGTGAAGCCTGCGTAAAATGATATAGTTGACATTGATTCGATAATTAAAATAGGATTGATCATCAAAGTCAAGCGGATCGAGTACAAGGTCTTCTAATAAATCATTAAGTAAGGCAACAGAAACGTCAAGATTGTAGTATAACCTACGTGTATGATAATAGTTAAAACCTAGTGAAAAAGAGGATTGGCTATATCTCAACTCCCCTTCTAGGCTTTCAGGATTAAAACGACCACGAAAACCAACTCCTACCTCTAATTCTTTATTAGGGTCTAATCTTATGCCTGTTATAAAACTGAAATCACTAGAAAAGCCATCGTTAAAAGGTAAGCTTTCATATTGCGCATAAAAACGAATTTGGGCTCGAAGGCCAGTGAAATAACCTGAACAGAGCAGCATTAACAGCACACCTATTAATTTGATCACTAATGAATTTAAGATAATTCATCTTCAATACAAATACCGGATGGTCTGAAGCCGCAAGCTGTCAGACGAAGTTTACAAACAAACAGTGCGTATTCTCCATTTATTAATAAATAACAGACTTACAACTCACACTCCTGCTCCGGAATTTGAGCGCCCAACTCTCTGGCACGATCCCAATCTGCCTTAGCCCCTTTCACGTCTCCTTTAATACATTTTATACTCCCTCGATTAAACCAGGCTTCTGAGTAATCTTTCTTCAAAGCAATAGCCTTATCAAATGATTTTATGGAAGCATCTAACTCATCCAATAAAAACAAAGCATAGCCCTTTTCATAATGAACTTCCGCATAATCCGGATCAAGTTTTAGAGCGATATTGTAATCGATAATAGCCTCTTTATTTCTTCCAGATTGAGATTTACATACCCCCATCAAATAAAAGATCTCTGGGTTTTTACCATCTATTTTGGCAGCCTTATCAAAATATTCAATGGCTTCCTTGTAATCCCCTAGCTCATAGTTTTTATAGCCAATATCTATTAACTCTGTTGCATTCTGAGCGGCAGCAACGGAAGTAATAATGACAAAAAGAAGTGTTATAAAACGCATACGCCAAAAATACAATGTTGAGATGGTTTCAGTTTAAATATTAACTATTTCTTGTTTTTAAAAATTCAAATAACATTCTTTGTACAGCAATGCAGCAAAACGGCAATCATATAGCAGATCTAAGAGCACCATTTTCATGGGTGCCGGCTATACCCGTTCGCAGGATCAGGAGCAATAGGCCCCTTCTGGGGTAATATTGCTTAGTGCTGGGTACGCCCAGTACGTTTCTCTCATCATACATTCTACAAATTTTAATCTTGATCCAAAAACAAAATCGATTTCAATCATGGAATTCGAAATCATAACAGCAGGTGAACTTCATCTCAAATATGCTACACAAATATCCGCCCTGATGGAGCAGGCGGCTCTCCAGCGCGGTACAGGTATTGCCAAAAGGTCACCTGAATACATCACCCAAAAAATGGAAGAAGGCAAGGCTAAGATCGCCCTGCACAACCAACAACTAGCTGGCTTTTGCTACATAGAAACCTGGAGCCACGGTAAATATGTGGCTAATTCCGGATTAATTGTAAATCCTGAATTTCGTGGCTCAGGCCTCGCCAAAAGAATTAAAAAGGCCATCTTTAATTTATCGCGAGAGAAATACCCGGAAGCCAAGATATTCGGTATCACCACGAGTTTAGCTGTAATGAAAATTAACTCTAACCTAGGCTACAAACCAGTGACCTTTTCGGAACTTACCACAGACGAAAAGTTTTGGGCCGGTTGTCAAAGCTGCAAAAATTTCGACATTCTAACTCGCACTAACCGCTCCCATTGTCTGTGCACCGGTATGCTATTCGATAATAAAACAATGGCATTGCCTACCACTAAAATCCAAGACAAGGAGTTGCGTTGGCAGCGGTTTAAGCGATTTGTAATGCTACATGGACTTAAAGCCAAGCGTAAAATGATGGCAGGACTTAAAAAGAAAAAAGAAAAATGAATAATACTGTAGTACTCGCCTATAGCGGTGGATTAGATACCTCTTACTGCGTAAAGTATTTAAAGCATGAAAAGAACCTGGAGGTGCATGCTGTATTGGTAAATACAGGGGGTTTTGAAGAGGCTGAAATTGAAGAGATCAAATCACGAGCAATCTCACTCGGGGTATCTAAATTCGAAAGCATTGATGTTACCGAAGAATTCTATCAGAAAGCGATCAGATACCTGATTTTCGGCAATATTCTTAAAAATGACACTTATCCACTGTCGGTAAGTGCAGAACGCATTTTCCAGGCCATTGCCATTGCTGAGTATGCCGCTAAGATCAATGCCATGTATATAGCGCATGGAAGTACAGGGGCCGGGAATGACCAGGTACGTTTCGACCTGGCCTTTAATATTATCTGTCCCGAAGCGGAGATCATTACTCCTATACGTGACCAACAGCTTTCACGATCTGAAGAAATTGAATACCTCAAATCCCATGGAGTAGAAATGAGTTGGGAGAAGGCCAAGTACTCCATAAATAAAGGCCTATGGGGTACAAGCGTTGGTGGCGCAGAAACCTTAACGTCTAACCTCACACTGCCTGATAAGGCCTATCCCAGTCAACTAGTAAAGAAAGGCTCAGAGACCATTAAACTGACCTTTAAGTCAGGTGAATTAGTAGGGATTGATGGCAACGCCTATTCATCAGTCCAATCTATACAACTGCTTGAAAAACTTGCCAGTGCCTATGCGGTTGGAAGAGATATGCATGTGGGTGACACCATTATAGGTATTAAGGGACGTGTTGGGTTTGAAGCTGCTGCCCCCCTGGTTATCATCAAAGCACATCACACACTCGAAAAGCACGTGCTTACCAAGTGGCAGCTGTATTGGAAGGACCAGCTGGCGGAGTGGTATGGAATGATGATGCATGAAGGACAGTATCTTGATCCCGTCATGCGAGATATAGAAACGTTCCTGGAAAACACTCAACAGAATGTAACCGGTGAGGTGGAAGTAGAACTTCATCCCTATCGCTTTGTGGTGGTAGGCATTCATTCAGAATATGACCTCATGAATTCCAAGTTTGGCGATTATGGTGAAATGAACAACGCCTGGTCTGGTGAGGATGTAAAAGGATTCACCAAGATCCTGGGGAATCAAACTAAAATTCACTCGGCAGTTAACAAGGCAAAATCATGATGAAGGTAGGTATAGTAGGAGGAGCCGGATATACGGCCGGAGAATTGATCAGACTATTGATTAACCATCCGGAAGTAAGAGTAGAAAGCATATTCAGTACCTCTCAGGCGGGCAAGACAGTGGATTCCGTTCACCAGGACTTAGTAGGCGAAACTGATCTGGTTTTTAGTGATAAGCTGGAAACACATCTGGACGTGGTTTTTCTCTGTCTCGGACATGGAAATAGCAAGACGTTTCTTCAAGGTAATGATCTGGGAACTGCTAAAATCATAGATCTCAGTAATGACTTCAGGTTAAGCAAAGATGCCAACTTTGATAAAATGGAATTCCTTTACGGCTTGCCGGAACTCAATCTCGAAAAGATCAAAGAAGCACATGCCATTGCCAATCCTGGCTGCTTTGCGACAGCTATTCAATTGGCCTTGCTTCCTCTAGCTTCTGGTTCCCATCTCAAAGATGATGTCCACATAAATGCCATTACCGGCTCAACAGGTGCAGGCCAGTCTCTATCGGCTACGACACATTTCACCTGGAGAAACAATAATGTATCTGTGTATAAGGCCTTCAACCACCAGCACCTGGGAGAAATAGGTGAAAGTTTAAAGTCGTTGCAGGCGAACTTTGATCATTCTCTTCATTTCATACCCATGCGTGGGAGTTTTACCCGAGGTATTTTAGCCACAGCTTATACCAGCACATCCCTGGAACTGGATGAAATCAAGATACTTTACGAAAACTATTACGAGCAATCGGCTTTCACTTCTGTTTCCGACTCTGCTATTCACTTAAAACAGGTAGTGAATACTAATAAATGCCTGCTACAAGTAGGAAAGCACGGTGATCAGGTTTTAATTACCAGCATCATTGATAACCTCTTAAAAGGAGCCTCGGGGCAAGCCATTGAAAACATGAATTTAATGTTTGGACTGAATCAGCAAACTGGGCTAAAACTTAAAGCGAATTACTTCTAAACAAATGAAAGATAAAACCATAGCCATCATTGGAGCCGGAAACCTTGGGTTGGCGATCTATAAAGGCCTTGAAAAAGGAGGTATTACCAGTGAGAACTCAATTATTCTTACCAAGCGAGATACGTCCTCTTTGCGAGACATAAAAGGTGACTATGTTCTGGTCACTTCTGATAACAGTGAGGCCGCCCTGGCGGACCTTATTATTCTGGCTATTCAGCCGGCCCAATTATCTGGGGTATTGGAAGGTATAAAACCGGTACTCGATCCTAAAAAGCACACCATCATTTCAGTAGCCACTGCCGTAAGTATAGCCCAGATGACGGACATCATAGGTGAAGGATTTGCCATACTTCGAGCCATGCCCAACACGGCTATTGCTGTCTTAGAATCGATGACCTGCATCTCCACCAATGATCATGGCACAAAAAAAATCGAAGAGGTACAGCAAATCTTCAATTGCGTAGGTAAAACAATGGTTATACAGGAGGAAATGATGCAAGCAGCCACCGTGGTTTGTGCAAGCGGTATTGCTTTTTGGATGCGTTTTATTCGCGCAACCACTCAAGGTGGTGTACAACTAGGTTTTGACGCAGAAGATGCCCAGGAGATTGCGGTTCAAACCTGTCTCGGAGCAGCAAGCTTACTGGCAGGAAGCGGAAATCATCCTGAATCCGAGATTGATCGGGTAACAACACCCAGTGGATGTACTATTGAAGGGCTAAATGAAATGGAGCACCATGGCCTGAGTTCTGCATTGATCAAAGGATTAGTGACCTCCTATGAGCGAATTACAAATATGAAAAAGAAATGACTGGGTGCTGGTTTCTGGTTACTGAGGTGCTGGTAAACAGAGTACTAAAGACTAAAGGCCAAAAACTACATACTTAAAACTTACTATGAAGAACTTAAGAATAACGACTAAAAAAATATGAAACTCATGATAGCCAACCTGTTTTACCCCAGCCCTAAAGGGAGCCAGGTTGGCTTATAGAATAAAAACGGTACTCTGATCAATTACTCATGACTAGAAACTCAATACTAAGGACTTTATACTAATGACTCACGACTAAAAAATATGAAACTATTCGATGTTTACCCCTTAATGGATATTGAGTTGGTCGATGCCAATGACTGCTATGTTATAGATAGCACAGGGCAAGAATATCTCGACCTCTATGGTGGTCATGCGGTAATTTCTGTGGGACATGGACATCCGCATTATGTCAAGAAGATCCAGGGTCAGCTCAATAAAATTGCATTCTATTCGAATTCTGTGATCAATAATTTACAGACCGAGTTGGCGGATAAATTGGGTGAGCTATCCGGCTATAAGAACTACAACTTATTTCTGTGTAACTCCGGAGCTGAGGCTAACGAAAATGCCTTAAAATTAGCTTCATTTACCAATAAAAAGTCTAAGGTCATCTCATTCCATAAAGGATTCCATGGGCGTACTTCCCGTGCAGTAGCGGCTACCGATAGTCCAAAATATCACTCACCAGCAGATACTATTCATGACGTTCAATTTATAGAACTGGGTGATTTAAATACTGTGGAGCACACACTAAAAAAAGGCAATGTCTCGGCTGTAATTATCGAAGGGCTCCAGGGTTTAGGTGGTATTTACGATCCAGGTTCCGGTTTTCTATTGAGCTTACGCGAGCTTTGTAATCAGTATAGGGCATTACTCATCCTGGATGAAGTACAATCAGGGTATGGCCGAACCGGAAAGTTCTTCGCGCACCAGTATGCTGCCGGGTTAAAACCGGATATAATCACAGTAGCCAAAGGGATGGGCAACGGATTTCCGATCGCAGGCGTGTTGATCGCTCCAGAAATACCTGCCTGGTACGGTATGTTAGGAACTACCTTTGGAGGCAACCATCTGGCCTGTTCAGCGGGAATTGCAGTACTGGACATCATTAAAGAAGAAAGTTTGATGGAGAATACTGCTGAATTAGGTCAATATCTAATATCCGAATTACAGCAATTACCCGAAATCAAGGAAGTACGTGGCCGAGGATTGATGATTGGTATAGAATTAGAAACTGCAATCGCACCTATGCGAAAACAATTGGTGAAAGGACATCATATACTTACGGGTGTTGCTGCCAATCCGAATGTACTGCGTTTGCTACCTCCTTTAACGTTAAAAAAGGAGCATGCGGATCAATTTTTAACCGCATTGAAAGCCGTGCTCGCCAACCAAACTGAAACAAACCCAGCATGAAACATTTTACAAGTGCCAACGACATAGAGAGTGCCCCCAGCCTGGTGGAGGAAGGCCTGATATTAAAAGCCGATCCCCACCAAAGCAAATTAGGAACTAACAAAACACTTGGGTTGATCTTCTTCAACCCAAGCTTAAGAACACGACTTAGCACACAAAAAGCCGCCTTTAACTTCGGTATGAATGTCATTGTCATGAACATTGGCAAAGATGGATGGAACATTGAGTTTGAGGATGGAGCAGTAATGAATGGTGCCACCCAAGAACACATAAAAGATGGCGTAGCTGTTATCAGTGAGTATGTTGATATTCTTGGTGTACGCACTTTTCCGGAACTCAAAGACAAAGGGAAGGACTACTCTGAACAGGTACTGAATAAATTCAAGGTGCACTCCTCCGTTCCCGTGATCAGCCTAGAATCGGCTACGTTACATCCCTTGCAGTCGCTGGCCGACCTGATCACCATTGAAGAACACCTGATCAAGCGCCCCAAAGTAGTGCTGACCTGGGCACCGCACCCTAAAGCGCTTCCTCAGGCAGTCCCCAATTCTTTTTTGCAATGGATCAAACTGACGGATGCTGATATCATAATGACTTGTCCGGAAGGGTATGAGCTTGCTGAGGAGTTTAGCGAAGGTGTTCCCGTAATTAATGATCAAAAGGAAGCCTTTGCCGGTGCCGATTTTATCTATGCTAAAAACTGGTCGAGTTACAAGCACTACGGGCAAGTATTGAAGGTCAAAGAAGACTGGACAATTACGCAGGAAAAAATGCAGTTGACCAACCATGGTAAATTCATGCATTGCCTGCCGATTCGCAGAAATGTGGTGGCCACAGATGATGTCATTGATAATAGCATCGTGTATCGACAAGCTAAAAACCGGGAATGTGCCGCACAGGTAGTACTCAAGAAAATATTAGAAGCCAATGGATAAGCTAACCGTAGTCAAGATTGGCGGACAAGTCATCGATAATGCATCTGACCTGAAGCAGTTCCTAAGCTCTTTTAAAGCATTACCAGGGCATAAGATTTTGGTGCATGGTGGAGGAAAAAAAGCCACTGAGCTATCCAAAAAATTGGGGATTGAGCCCAAGATGATTGATGGTCGCAGAATCACGGATAATGATACACTGGAGGTAGTTACCATGGTCTATGGCGGATTGGTAAATAAGAACATTGTAGCCCAGCTTCAGGCGATTGGTGAAAATGCTATCGGGCTAAGCGGAGCAGATGGAAATCTGATCCCGGCCACCAAACGAGTACACCCTACCATTGATTTTGGGTTTGTGGGTGATTTTGAAGTAGCAAATATCAATACTGTACTTCTCAGATCATTGCTGGCTCAGAATATTATCCCGGTATGTTGTGCGCTCACCCACGATAGCCAGGGTAATATGCTGAACACAAATGCCGACACCCTGGCGGCCGGGCTGGCACAAAGCGTGGCCAATCAGTTTGAGACCGAACTGGTCTATTGCTTTGAAAAAAGTGGTGTACTTACTGATGTTGATGATGAAAATTCACTGATCAAAAAATTATCTTTTACTACCTACCAGAAACTTAAAAGTGACGGCAAGATCGCTGAAGGAATGATACCGAAACTGGATAACGCCTTCCAGACCCATGAAAAAGGTGTGGGCGTAACCATAAAGAACGCGCTGCAGTTGAACGAAACCACAGGCACCCAATTGATATGAACGCCCAGGAAGCCATAGCGTTATTGCAGCAACTCATTGCCATTCCTTCCTTTTCAAAGGAAGAGGATAAAACAGCTGATGTATTGGAAGGTTTTTTAAACGAAAAAGGTGGTCAGGTAAACCGTTCAGGAAATAATGTATTGGTGCGAAACGATCATTATGATCCTCAAAAGCCTACCTTGTTGCTGAACTCACATCATGATACCGTAAGACCTAATGCCGGATACAGCAAAGACCCTTTCGCTCCTCAAGTGGAAGATGGAAAACTTTATGGGTTGGGCAGCAATGATGCTGGAGGTCCTTTGGTTTCGTTGATTGCCACTTTTCTCCATTTCAAATCGGCAACCGACCTGAACTTCAATATCATCCTGGCGGCCACGGCTGAAGAGGAGATCTCTGGAAAAAACGGAATTGAAAGCATTATTCCCGAGTTAAGCAAAATCGACTTCGCTATCGTGGGCGAACCCACTTTGATGCAGCTCGCTGTTGCTGAGAAAGGACTTATGGTGCTGGATTGCTATGCCCACGGTAAGGCAGGACATGCTGCTCGTGAAGAAGGTGAAAACGCTATTTATAAGGCATGGAAAGACATTGAATGGTTCAGAACTTTTCAGTTCGAAAAAGATTCCGAAATGTTGGGGAAAGTTAAAATGCAGGTGACCCAAATTGAAGCCGGTAGCCAGCATAATGTGGTACCGGACACCTGCCATTTTGTAGTAGATCTACGAGCCACGGACGCTTATTCACTCGAGGAAACACTAAAGATCATCCGAGACCATGTCGATTGTGAGGTGAAACCGCGCTCTGTACGACTTCAACCTTCGGGAATTGATAAGGGGCATTCCATTTTAGAAGTAGCAAAAGCACTGGATATTACTACCTACGGCTCTCCTACCCTTTCCGATCAGGCACTGATGCCCTGGCCCAGCGTCAAGATCGGTCCGGGCGACTCCGCACGGTCGCATACTGCTGATGAATACATTGGATTAGATGAAATTGAAAAGGGGATTGAAGGTTATGTCAAGATAATCGATGAGCTAAACGAGATATGGAAATGATCTTGGATTTTAGATTTAATGATTTTAGCCTTTCGATTGTCATAAAACGTCAATCCTCGCTTTACCTCGGCCCTAAAGCCTGCCTGCCGTCAGACATGGGTGGTGAGAGCTTTTCAAACACGATAGACCCCCGTTTTACCCCTACCCTAAAGGGAGCCGGGGGCCTCCACAAACGATACAATTCCTAAAACTAAAGACCCACGACTTAATACTAAAGACTAAGGACTCAAGACTTACTACTAAACACTAAAAAATGAAACTCTGGGAAAAAGGCATAAACACCGAAAAGATCATTGAAGAATTTACCGTAGGTAACGACCGTGTGCTGGACCTGCAACTGGCTAAGTTTGACGTACTAGGCTCCATCGCACATGCTAAGATGCTGGCCTCGGTAGGCCTGATCAGTGAAGAAGAACTGACTGGATTAGACCAAGAGCTCCACCATATACTTCAGACCATTGAAGCCGGTGACTTCGAAATAGAAGAGGGTTTTGAAGACGTGCACTCTAAGGTAGAATATGTGCTGACCGAAAAGCTGGGTGAAGCCGGCAAGAAGATCCATACCGCCCGCTCCCGTAACGACCAGGTATTGGTAGACCTCCACTTATTTGTTAAGGATGAGATCGAACAGATCAAGCAATTGGTCAAAGGCCTGTTTGATCGCTTGATAAACCTGAGCAACGAGCATAAAGACGCGCTCATTCCCGGCTATACCCACCTTCAAGTGGCCATGCCTTCCTCTATTGGTATGTGGCTGGGTGCTTATGCCGAATCGCTAGTTGATGACGTGTATCTGCTGAATGCCGCCTACAAAATTGCCGACCAAAATCCATTAGGTTCAGCCGCGGGGTATGGCAGCTCCTTCCCCATCGACCGGCAGCAAACCACGGACTTGTTGGGTTTCTCTACCTTGAAGTACAACTCCGTGGCGGCCCAAATGAGCCGGGGTAAGCTGGAAAAATCATTGAGCTTTGCTATGGCTTCCGTAGCAGGCACGCTTTCCAAGCTGGCGATGGACATCTGCCTGTACATGGGACAGAACTTCGGGTTTATCTCCTTTCCCGATCAGCTAACGACAGGCTCCAGCATTATGCCCCACAAGAAAAACCCGGATGTGTTTGAGCTGGTCCGTGCCAAGTGCAATAAAATACAGGCCTTACCTACTGAGTTCATGGCCATTACCAACAACCTGCCCAGCGGCTACCACCGCGATTTCCAGTTACTCAAAGAAAGCCTGCTACCTGCCATTGAATCTTTAAAATCTTGTTTAACCGTTTCTGAATACGCCCTTTCGCAGCTGATCGTAAAAGAAGAAGTCATCAACGATCCTAAATATGATTATTTGTTTTCTGTGGAAGTGGTGAATGATCTGGTGACCCAGGACGTATCCTTCAGAGATGCTTATAAACAAGTAGCCGAAGACATCGCCAATGGCACCTACAACCCTCAGAAAACGGTAAACCATACGCATATGGGGAGTATTGGGAATTTGGGGAATCAGGAGATTGAGGAAAAAATGGGTAAAGCACTAGATTAAGCTAAGATAATCTTAGATTAGGATAGTTTTTCATTGTATTAATGTGTTTACAAACGCCTATAAACGTTTATTACTGTTTGTAAGTGGAATGTGCGTTATGCAGAGTTGGGGGGAATAAAATGAACGCAGACGAATTACATGCACTTGATTTTCTGAACACTCTTAATTTGGGAGAATTAAGGTCTGAACCAGAAGGTGAAACAACTTTTCCTGATTTTGTGACTTCAGACAATGTTGCAATTGAAATTAGACGGTTAAACAAGCATTTACGGACTGATGATGAGTTTGAACCAATACCAGAAGTTCACAAGAATAATATTACAACAATTGTCAATAATGAATTGCGCAACTATGATTTCTTATCACCAAATTCAATTTCCGTTTCTTTACAATTTAAGCGACCATTTAACCTTGATAAGAATGCAAAAAAGAAGTTAAAAAAGGAACTTAAGAAACAAATACATACAGCCACTCTTTCGAAAAATTTTCAAGTGCCTTTACAAATTGCAGACGGAATATCTTTGACATTATTTGAAGGAAATGGTAGGTCAGATCAAGCATACGAACTTCATATTATGCATGATCATGATTTAGGGGGAAATGTTACAAAAAGCAGGCATGACTCAATGATTGTTGCTATCAAAGAAAAGAACAATAAGATTCCTGCTGTAAAAAAGAAATTTGACGAATTCTGGTTGATTCTTGTGGATTATATTTTTAGTAGAGTTGATAAGTATTCTGTGATTGATCTTCACAAATACCAAAAAATTGAATCTGATTTCGAAAGAATTATTTTATTGCATAGACGGGATATAACTCAGTGGCAAGATTTACTTCCTTGGAAATCCCCCTAATCGAGTAGACGGCCGTGAACTCACTGGTCATAGGTTAAGCAAAGCAGTCCTACGACCTAACTACTAGCAAGAGCGTCCGCTCGGATTGTATTTGAAAGAATTATCTTCATCAAATGGGACATAAATATGCTATTAGTGATCAAAACGCCATCTACTTCATCACCTGCACGGTAGTAAATTGGATTGACTTGTTTATTCGTGATGAATACAGAGAAATAGTTATTGACAGTTTGAAGTATTGTAAGGAGCATAAAGGCCTAAATATTCATGCGTACTGCGTAATGACCAGCCATATTCATTTAATTATCAGTACCAATGAAGGATATGATTTATCATCCGTTATCAGAGATTTCAAAAGCTATACCTCAACACGATTGAAAGAGACCATCAAACAGCATCCGAAAGAGAGCAGAAAGGACTGGCTAATGTGGATGTTCGAAAGGGCTGGAAAAAAGAACAAACGTAACTCGACATTCCAACTGTGGCAGCAGCATAACCATCCTATTGAACTGAGTACGAATGAAATGATGGATCAGCGATTGAATTATATCCATAATAATCCGGTTGAAGCCGGTTTTGTCAATGATCCCAATACTTGGATATGGAGTAGTTGCGCTTCCTATGAAAGTGATACCCAGGGTTTAATCAATTTGATCTATATTGAGTAAAGTTTTGAGCGGACGCTCTTGCGAATATTGGTTCGTAGCGGACGCTACGACCAGGGAAGAATAAAGCTAATTTTAAGAAAGTGGAACGGCTGGTGGCTAAAATTTAAAAGAATCATTGACTCAAAACCTCCACCTCCTAAACGCTTCAGCGATCTTGAAGAATAGAGTATTCACTAGAACTGACATTTCATCTATTATATTTTTGTAAATCAAACATTGCAAACACCTTTGCCAAAAAAACACAAGACATGATAAGAACCCATAGACTCGCAATAATTGTCATATGCCTATTTTTCTTGATCACCTTTTCAACTCAGGGTCAAACTGCTCAAGATTCACTCCAGATTAAGCAAGTGGCTCTCGATTACATTGAATCGCAGCACGATGTAAAACCAGAGCAATTTGAACGCGCTGCCCACCCCAGGATGGTTAAGCGTACTTTTTGGACACACAAAGGAACTGGAAAGGAATATCTTCGAGAAACATTTACCGATGCCATGGTATTGCTCGCCGAAAGCTATAATACAGATGGTAGTCAGTTTCCTGAAAATCCAAAAAAGGAGGTGATCATACTCGATGTTTATGATAAAGTAGCTTCAGTTAAACTTATAGCTGATGAATGGATCGATTACATGCACATCGTAAAACTGAATGGTAAATGGCAGCTAATAAACGTACTATGGCAGTTCAATGACTCAAAGAGTCATTAATTAGCGTGTCTTCTGGCGACCAAGGATTCCTAAGTAATTTACTGATAAATTATGTTCGGGAGCTACTCTTTTATTCGCCAAGAAAACAAAAAAAGTTACTGTTGCATTCGATAATCCTATCTTTTGGAAACGTATTGCCCGCTCAAATCAAATGAACGCATAAAACATGGAGAGTAGCAGATTGAAATCTTGAGGAATTCACTCAAGAAAGGTAATTACCTGAATAACCAGACAGTATAAAATGAAAAAACCGTGACCTTCACTCTCTTAAAAGTCACGGGTTTGCTTTTATATCTGCTTTTCCGTCACTCCTTCCAAATCTAGTAAGAACGCATACTGCAAAGAAGTAGTTTTATAACGTTTAAATCTACCTGAAGCACCTCCATGCCCCGCTTCCATATCTGTATCCAATATCAATAGGTTATCACCGGTTTTCAGCTCTCTCAGTTTGGCTACCCATTTCGCTGGTTCCCAGTACTGCACTTGCGAATCAAACAATCCGGTGGTTACCAGCATGTTTGGATAATCTTGTGCCACTACATTGTCATAAGGGGAATAAGAGAGCATATATTCGTATGATTCAAGGTTTTTAGGATTTCCCCATTCATCAAATTCGCCCGTGGTAAGAGGAATGCTCTCATCCCACATGGTAGATACTACATCTACAAAAGGGACTGCGGCCAGTACACCATTGTAAAGTTCCGGAGCCAGGTTAACTACAGCACCCATTAAGAGCCCACCGGCACTTCCTCCTTGCGCGTAAAGGTGCTCTTTAGAGGTATAGTTTTCATCAATTAAGAATTTCGAACAATCAATAAAGTCATTAAAGGTGTTCATTTTTTTGAACATTTTACCATCTTCATACCATTGACGCCCCATCATTTGACCGCCTCTGATATGTGCAATAGCAAAGGCAAAACCTCTGTCTAACAGACTTAAGCGTACAGAGCTAAAGCTTGCGTCTATGGTTGAACCGTAAGATCCATAGCCATACTGAAGCAACGGACCGTTTCCATCCTTTTTAAATCCTTTTCTGTAGACGATAGAGATCGGAACCTTTACACCATCCCTGGCCGTAGCGAATACCCTTTCTGTTACGTATTCTTCCGGATTATGTCCTCCCACCACTTCTTGCTGCTTCATCAACGTTTTTTCCTTTGATTCCATGTTGTAATCAAAAGTGGAATTCGGAGTGGTCATAGAGGTATAGCCATAGCGTAGTGTAGTAGTATTAAACTCGTCATTCCTAGAGATATAGGCGGTATAGGCAGGTTCCCCAAAGTCCAGATAATGCTCATCGCCAGTCGCCTGGTTGATGATCCTTAAATTTGTTAAACCATCTTTTCGCTCATCTATCACCATGTGATTCGCAAAGAGCTCTATATTTTCCAGGAGAACATCATCACGGTGCGGAATAACTTCTTTCCAATTTTCTTCAGCCGTGTTGGCCTCAGAAACCTCCATCAGTTTAAAATTAGGGGCATCGCGGTTGGTCATGATATAAAACTTATCCCCAAAATGGGAGATGCTGTATTCATGAGCCTTTGGGTCACGTGGGATAAACTGTTTGAATTTACCATCAGGGTTATCAGCAGACAGGATTCGATAATCACTCACTAATGTGCTTGAGTTGCCAATGACGATATATTTATCGGATTTGGTTTTGTAGACATAGGTATAGAACGTGTCGTCCTCCTCCTCATAAATCAAAGGATCATTTGAGCCATCCTCACCTAAAGTATGCTTGTAGATTTTTTCCGGCAGCAACGTAATAGGATTCTTGGTGCCGTAGAAGAAGGTCTTGTTATCATTGGCCCAGGCACCTCCCCCATAGGTATTTTCAATTCGGTCTTCAAGGAATTCACCGGTTTCTAAATTCTTAAATCGTATCGTGTAGATCCTTCGGCTCAGCGTATCTTCGGCAATCGCTACAATTTTATTATCTTGAGAAATGCTGGCAGGGTAAGCTGAATAGTAGCCATAGCCTTCTGCCATTTCATTGACATTCATCATTATTTCCTCATCTGCTTCCAGACTTCCTTTTTTCCTGCAATAGATCGGGTATTCACCACCTTCTTCATAGCGGGTGTAATAGTAATACCCATTAGATAGATAAGGCACAGATTCGTCGGTCTGCTTGATCCTACCCACAATCTCGTCATAGAGCTTTGTCTGTAGATCTTTTGTATGCGACATTACCTGTTGGGTATACTCATTTTCTTGAGTCAGATAGTCCAAGACCTGCTGCGTATGGGCATCTGGATTTTCGGCATTTTTCTGGTCATCCGATAATCTCATCCAGAAATAAGGGTCTACTCGGGTTTTGCCATGTTCTTCTAATAAGGTATCTGCTTTAATAGCAACGGGTGCGTCCGGTCTATTCATTTTTTTTGAATCTTCTTCTGTGGTGGAAGTATTGGTACAGGCCTGAAATAAAACCAAGCCAATAGAAATAATTAATAATTGAATGTTTTTCATAACGATCTATTATTTAGGCTAAGCAAGTTGGTAAACGAATCACTCAAAACCAATGGAATTTTTGGAAACATTAATGTTCATAGCTTTTGACTGGTGCATGTTCGTAATTTCCGTGCTGGTGGTAAGTTCAATGCCAGCTGTTCTAGAGCCAAAGATAGACGTTGAGCATCCTTATAGGATTGAACTATCGCTAAGTATCAGAATTAAGATTAAAAGGAGCGAACTGGATTACAAACGTCATCACGTAGTGTCGCGGAGGAATATTTTACCGTTAAGAAAGAGACCACTTTTGAGTTAAAACCTTTCCATTCACCTGTGTAGATAATAACAAAATAGATATCTTCATCAATGCAACCAACGTACCGTAGGAAAGGTCTATTAACACTTAAGAACCTTTACAGCCTCTAAACATATATAGCTAATCAACATGGTAGAAATACGACTATTCATTATTTCGTTTTACTTGCTGGTATCGATCAACTCATGGGCACAGAGACCTCCGGTACCCCATCTCCCTTATACCAGCCTGGAAGAAGCGGGATTCAACCGAGATTCCATTAATACGCTCATCCCAAAAATTGATAATTTGGAACATAAGGATTTTATAGGGCTGGTGGTTATTAAAGATCATAAACTAGTGATGGAATGGTACTACAATACCTATTGGAGAAATCATATCAATGACATCCGGTCTGCGGGAAAAAGTATTACCTCTTTGCTATTGGGTGTGGCATTAAAAGAAGGTTTAGTTCAAAATCTCGATCAGAATGTCTACTCTTTCTTTCCCAAAAAGAAATATCCCCTTATTCATAATGACTACAAAAGGATCAAAATCCGACATCTCCTCGACATGGCCTCGGGGTTAGATGCCGATTCAGATGATGGACAAACCCCGGGTAATGCCGGTCAGTGGATGGGAAAAGATGACTGGGTAAGCTACATATTGAGTGTTCCCCTGGCCGAAGAACCCGGTAAGCGCTTCGTTTATGCCGATATCAACGCGGCATTGATCGGGGCCATCATTGAAGAGACCTCTAGTATGAGTCTTAGGGATTTTGCCAAAGAAAAGGTATTTGATCCACTGGGGATAAAGGAGTTTTACTGGTATACGAATACTTCGAATCAAACTGTAGCAGCCGGAACGCTGTATTTATCCACATTGGATTTCGCTAAGCTAGGGGTACTTGTAGCTAACGAAGGGAAATGGGCCGATGAGCAGATTGTTCAAGCAGACTACATTCAAAAATTACTGGTACGAAAGGCCTTTGACCTCACGGATTGGTGGAAGTTTACCGATGCATATGGCATGCTCTGGTATAAAACACAGCGCGAATTTAACGGCAGAAAGTTTGACTATCTCTGGGCCTCCGGCCGGGGTGGCAATCACCTAGTGGCAGTTCCCAAAGAAAACATGGTCATCTCGTTAACCTCAAGCGCTTATGGCCCAAGATATGGCCATGCCAGAGCCTATAAGATAGTCGGTGAATTGCTAAAATCACTGAAGTAACATTTGACCTCAAAGACTCGTTGCGTCAAACTAATACTAACCAAAATGTCATGAAAATACTCCGAACTATTCTCTCCCTAATATTTCTATTTACCTGCACTAGTCTTAAAGCCCAGACTGAGGTCATTACCTATGAACTTAACGGCCGAGATACTACGGATTTTTCTAAAAATCCCTTTAGGAAATTTATCGGTGAATGGACCTTAAAGGGTGACAATTGGAAGCACAATTGGGGAAATGGCACGGAAACTATAAAAATTCCAGGTCATCATACGGTAACTAAGCCATTGAATACGGATAATTCCCTGTTATCCATTATAGATGGCCCTGAGCCTAACGGTCATATCTTCTGGTCTTACAATCCAAAAACAGGCGAAGTAGATCATTTGTCGAGCTTTGGCACTACTAGAACCGGAAAAGGTAAGGGCAAAGTCAGTGAACAAGGAGATGTGACGTTAAAACTCACGTTTGAAGATGAAACTTCCGGCACCTACCGCATTTACAATTACACATGGGTCAATAGGGATGAGTACCATATGAAATCTGTTCAATATTCGGAGAATGACCAGCCCACGGGCCTGTTTTATGAAGGGAATTTTGTAAGAATAAAAAAGCAGATAAACCTTGATCCGGCTCTTCAAAAAGAGATTCTTGATCATGGAATGGTGATCCGGGAAGCCTTTGGCAATGAGAACATAGAAAAATTAAGATCATTGCACCACCCGGAGGTGATAAAAGCGCTTGGTTATAAAGATTTGAAAACGGGTAGAGAAGAAGTGATAAAAGGACTAAAGGATACAATGGCCAGCTTTACGCTGGAGTTCCTTGAAAATGAGGTTGAAAGTATTTTGATACAGGGCAACATGGCCACGGAACAAACTCGGTTTTCAATAAAAGGAACTCCTAAGGCAGGTGGTGAATCATGGATTTTCAGGGGCAGAACCGTAGTCACTTATGTCCGCTACAAAGATAGTCCAACCGGCTGGGCTACAATCCGAGAGATCATACAGCCGGCAACACCTTAATTTACCATAAGGCTAATCTTCACTAAACCGATCCACCCAAAACAGAAACTCATCCCATACCGCTTTTCTGCGGCCATCCGTAAAATGGATCATCCCAATGGTATTTAATGATGCTATAAAGGCCTCTACGAAACCGTCAGGTACTTCGGTACCCTCAAAAGAAGCCGTATAAATATCTGATAATGCCGGAGACCAATCCACCAATTGAAATACGTAAGCAGCTTTTAAGCGTTTTTCTTTTTCCATTTCCTCAAAAAATACCTCAAAAAATGCTCTTTGTACCTCCTCACTACCGACCAATTCATCGCTGCCGGAGTGCATTCCTAATTCTTGAATGACGATGTTTTTATCCCCTACCTTATCAAGCATCTGTTGGATATCAGAACGAATTTCTTCGGCTGTCAATGCACGATAAAAAGGTGATGCTTCTAAACTAGCAGATCCATAGAAGTTAAAAACACCGACATCACAAGCTTCAAGGAGCGCATCAGTACCGGGGAAGTTAGCTGTAAGACTACCCTCCGCAAAAGTAACGGTTACTGCCATCCGAGCATCTATAGCATGGATATGAGCTTTTGCCTGGTTCAGGAATACAAGTAATTCTGAGGAGAGGTTTTCAAGCTCACCGAAGCTGTTATCTGCTTCGTTACTGATTGAGATCAGATAGCCATCATGAGCGACCAACATAGGAATTACCCAATCCATTAATTGATTAAACCGATTGATAAGCTCAGGATCGTCAAACGTTTTTCCTGATAGATCATCGGGTACCACTGGGCCTTCACTATCATAAGCAGAGATCAGTAAAAAGATTTGTAGGCCATCATCCTGCAGTACTTCTAGACGATCTTGAAGTTCATTTTTATCATAATTTCCTGGAGTAGGCTCCAATTCAGGCCAGTCGATTTGTAACCGACCTACACGCATACCGGCAGAAACAGCTTCAGACCATCTATCGGCAATTGAATCTCGCGTATTTGTAGGATTATCAGTATTAAACCCTACAATCATCCCGATATTACGATCAGTCGATAATAGTGGCAGATTTTGAGCGGCAACGGATACCGTCTGTTTATCATCATCATCGCCGCATCCCATAAACAATAGCATTAAGCATGCGGAAGTAAAAGCATAAAACGTTTTCATAGATAAAATCATTTATTAAAATTTAGCTTATTCAGATAATTCCTTTTAAGACACCTACAATGAAATATATGGGTATTACAGCTATTCTGTGAATTACCCTACCAGCATCTTTAAATTTTTCTCTATTCCGGAGTCAATCATGCCTATTCGGCTCATAACGAAGCTATTTTATCCTCAATTTTAGTGTCTTTGCCCGGACAAATTGATAAAAGTGCGTAACCGCAACAACTATTTTTCAGTATTGATGTTTAAACATTAAATTTAATTTAGATAAAAATCACAATGAAAAAGCAATTCGCAATTTTGACCATGGCCTTTACCGTAGTTTTCGGTTTAGCAGCATTCAAAGCCGTTGACGGAACGTATGCCATTAACGCATCACAGAGTAAATTAAAATGGACTGGTTATCACTTAGCCAAATCTTATGAACACTGGGGTTATGTTAACCTTAAATCCGGAAGTGTAACGGTTAAGGACGGTAACATCACCTCAGGTGAGTTTATTATTGATATGACTACTATTGCTAATGAAGATGTGGAATCAGATAAAGACAGCCAGAAACTGGATGGCCATCTAAAGTCAGACGATTTCTTTGCAGCTGAAAAATACCCTGAAGCTAAACTTGTTATTAAAAAAATAGATGAGGAGGGACAAGCTTCAGGTGATTTGACCATTCGGGATATTACCAAGGAGATCCGGTTTGATATCGATATTAAAGAGGTTTCTGACAGTAAAATAGTAGCTGCTGCGGATATCAAAGTAGATCGTACAGATTTTAAGGTGATGTATGGTTGGAAACTAGAGAATGCTATTCTTTCTAACGAGTTTAGGATGGAAGTACAGCTAGTCGCAAACAAATAGCTTCTTCATTTTAGAACTCAGTGAAAGTCTGCCTACCTCTGGCGAACTTGGAATCCCTGCTAACCAGCTAAATCCCTACTTTTAAAGGTGACCTTCTTTGTTTTGGTCACCTTTTATTTTTTCTTTTTCTCTCTTAATCCCTCAAGATTTGTTTTCTTCGCGGCCGTGAAAAAGTTTTTCGCTACCCGTTATCCTTATTTTCCCATTATAGGTCTGGTACTTTACGTGGTTATGTTTGCCTATACCACCACGCTTTATCCGGGCGGATCAGTGAATCACCCAAACATGCTGGGCCACAGCTTCTTTCATAATTTTTTATGCGATATGAATGGGAAAATTGCCATTAACGGTATGGCAAATCCAGCTAATGCAATGTCTATGCTATCGCATATCGTGCTGAGTTTCACAATGATTACCTTCTTTTACGCCCTTCCTGAAATATTTGACCGGAAAAATACCAATACCCAATTGGTTCGCTGGTTCGGAGTTTTGACCATGAGCGTCTTCATTCTCATGTTTACCACCTATCATGATTTGATTGTGATCCTCACAGCTATATTAGGTACAGTGGCGCTGATACCTTTTTTTATCGAATTACTCCACTACTCGAATAAGCCTTTAAAGTTATGGGCCTATCTCTGCTATATTATGAGCGTCATTGTATTTATAATCTTTGTCACCAAGTTCGGATTCTATTACCTACCCTTTTTACAAAAGATCACTTTTGTAATCGATGCGGTCTGGGTAGTGTGGGTATGTTTGATAGTCTCAGGGAAGTTTAAACGGAAGCGTAAACAGGTCAGTGAAGTGGTTTAAATCTAGATAAATACCACTCAGAAAACATGCGGATATAACCTTTATCCGTTATCCTACGGATTATTACTTTCAAAGGAGAATCGTCAACCGATTTTGGAATTACAGATTTTACTTTTAAAAAATGAGTGGGCTGTGGGTGAGTAAGATGAGTTTATTGTCAATGCCGGACAGAAAAGGCCGCTCATACAAAGCGGCCTATCCTAATTATGATCGTGATAGATTATCTACACCTGACTTAAGCCACCATCAACTTCTAGCTCAACTCCATTGATGTATGAGGCATCGTCAGAAGCCAGGAACAACACAGCCTTGGCCAGTTCTTCTGAGGAGCCAAATCGACCAAGAGGCACCGATTGAGCAAAACCTGCGCCCATCTCTTGCAAAGTAGCTTCATCCATTCCCATCTTTCCGTAAATAGGCGTTTCAACTGGGCCGGGTGCTACACTCACAGTTCTGATCTTTTTAGCTTTCAACTCGCTAGCTAATACTCTTGTAAGAGAACGTAAGGCCGCCTTTGTGGCGCTGTATACTCCAGAATGATCAAATCCTTTTTGATTGACGATAGACGTATTGCTGATAATCACACTACCTTCGCCTAAATGAGGGACGGCCGCTTTTATAGTAAAGAATGGATTTTTAACGTTGATGCTAAATTGAGTATCAAAGTGATCTTCATCTATTGATTCGATGGGCGAAAAATAAGCGACCCCGGCATTGAGAAATAAAATATCAATCTTACCGTACCTAGCAACAGTCTCACCTACGGATTTTTGTGCAGATCCTGCTTGAGCAGCATCTGCAAGAATGTAGGAAGCATCATGCCCAATATCAGCAACAGCTTCTTTTAGTGCTTCCTCACGCCTTCCCGTTATGACAACGTTAGCTCCTTCTTGAGCAAACAGCTTAGCCGTAGCCAGACCGATACCGCTATTCCCACCCGTTATTAAAGCGACTTTACTTTCTAATTTTTTCATTGGTTATATAAATTTATTTGAAACGATTATTCCAAATAACGTAATAATGAAACGATTGTTTCAAATAAAATAAAGTTTTTAAAGTGCGCTTAGTGTTTGACGGACAATACCTTGAACAGCAGCCGGCTTACTCTCTAGTATTCCGGTGACCCTCAACCCTTGTAAGCTGGAAAAAAGATAGGTGGCCAGATCATCAGCTGATTTTTTGGGGTCAATTTCTCCATGATGCTGACCTTCTAAAATAAGATCTCGAAATAAAGAGGTTACTGTTTCCTTGTTACGCACCAAAAAGTCATGTATTTGAGCATTTGAAGTTGCCAGCTCGGTGGTACAATTGGACATAAAACATCCGCTTGAACCTTCTTTATGCATGATCTCTGTCGCTGTTCCCTCAAAAAAGGTTATAATCTTTTGCTTTGGACTTTTACCCTCATCAAAATAAGTTGAAAGCTTATCTTGCTGAAGCTTCTGATAGTATTTGAGTGATTCTTCATAGAGATTGAACTTATCTCCGAAGGAGTTATAAATGCTCGATCTATTGAGACCAGTAACATCTACGAGATCTTGCATTGAGGTGCCGTTATACCCTTTAGACCAAAAAAGCTGAGTTACCTTTTTAAGCACATCTTCTCGGTCAAATAGAACAGACTTAGGCATAATGAAATGAACGTTTCAATACAAATTTAGTTTTCTGCTCCTATTATTTCGCTAAAAGTGCGAAATTACCAAGGGTAAGAACCCTACACAATATCGTTATGAAAAAACTACTATTCCTACTCTTCAGTGCCTTATGTATTTCTTTACATGGACAATCGATACACGTTCCTAAAGACACTACCGTAACTACCGCTCATTCTGCCACTATCAACGGAGTTAAATTTAATTATACCGCCACTGTGGGTTTTCAGCCTGCCTGGGATGAAAGCGGTAAACCAGTGGCGGCTTTGCACTATACATACTACAAAAGGTCCGATGTTTCTGATCTTTCTAAGCGACCTCTACTTATTTCGTTCAACGGTGGTCCGGGCTCTGCTTCCGTATGGATGCATGTGGCTTACACAGGTCCTAAAGTTTTGAAAATAGACGCTGAAGGCTTTCCGGTACAGCCCTATGGTGTGCAGGATAATCCCAGCTCAGTACTTGATGTAGCAGATATTGTTTTTGTAAACCCCGCAAACACCGGTTACTCAAGAACTTTACCGATCACAGGTGATGAGGTTAAGCGAGATATGTTCTTTGGTATTAATGCGGATATTAAATACCTGGCCGAATGGATCAATACGTGGGTTTCACGAAATAACCGTTGGCTCTCTCCTAAATATATCATAGGTGAAAGCTATGGTGGTACCCGGGTCATGGGGTTGGCCGGAGAATTGCAATCACGTCAGTGGATGTACCTTAATGGTGTAATCATGGTATCACCGGCAGATTACCTGATTTTCAACTCTGACCGTCCCGTATCTTTTGGGCTTAACCTTCCTTATTTTACGGCCGCTGCCTGGTACCATAAAGCCCTACCTCCGGAGCTGCAAGAAAAGGATCTGCTGGAAATCTTGCCAGAGGTGGAATCTTATGCCATAGATAATTACATTCCGGCTATTGCCAAAGGAGGTATGATCACGGAGACCGAACGAGACAAAGTGGCCGAGAAGGTTGCTTACTATTCAGGGCTGTCTAAAAAAGTAGTTCTACAGCAGAACCTGAACATTCCAACCCGTTTTTTCTGGAAAGAACTTCTACGGAACAAGAGTGGGTATACCATCGGACGTTTAGATAGCAGATACCTTGGTCTTGATGGTAGGGAAGCCGGTGACGCTCCTGATTATAGCGCAGAACTAGACTCATGGTTGCACTCATTTACACCCGCCATTAACTATTACATGCGGGCTCATCTTAATTTTAAGACCGACCTTAAATACAATATGTTTGGTCCGGTCCGGCCTTGGAACAATGAAAATAATAACGTTCGTGAGCGGCTGAGAGTGGCCATGGCGCAAAATCCGTATCTGCACGTAATGGTACAATCCGGTTATTACGATGGTGCTACTAACTACTTTCAGGCTAAATACACACTCTCACAGATAGACCCAAGCGGAAAAATGAAAGATCGCATGAGTTTTAAAGGCTATAGAAGCGGGCATATGATGTATCTAAGAAATGAAGATCTAAAATCGGCTAATAATGATTTACGGCAATTCATACTCAACAGTCAGGCCAACGGTAAGTCAGCGAAATATGAGTAAAGAAGAATTTATGTTACAATGAACCAGAGATCACTTAAAGCGATCAGAAAATCGGGCAAGAAAAACCAGATAGCATGATACCTTTTTGATTTTTCGACGTATACCCATTAAATCTCCCTCTATGCTTAAAAATTACTTCTTAATTGCGGTTAGAAACCTAACTAAAAATTCAATCTATTCCATCATCAACATCAGTGGATTATCTATCGGCCTGGTGTGTAGTGTACTCATCTTTCTCTGGGTGATAGATGAAAGCACCTATGATCATTTCATTCCTAAGCGTGATCGATTGCAACAGGTTTGGGTAAGTGCATACTATGATAGTAAAATAAACAGTTGGAATTCAGTACCTCTTCCTACTTATCAAGCCATGAAAACGGCCAACAGCCACATTGTTAATTCCGTGGTAACGGATTGGGGTTTTGAGCATTTGTTAACGGTTGGTGACAAAAGACTATATAAAAGAGGGTATTATGTAGGGGAAGAGTTCCTTGAAATGTTTGAGTTTCCGTTGCTCCAGGGTGACGCTTCGCAAGTATTAGACGAGCCTACATCCATTGTTATTTCCGAATCAGTGGCGAAGGCGTTATTTGGAGAGGAAGATGCTATTAATAAAATCATCCGGTTAGATAATGATGACGATTTAAAAGTATCCGGTGTAATCGAAGATGTACCCGGTAATTCCTCGTTCGACTTTGACATTCTGATTCCCTGGAGCTACAGAAGAAAAGTTCAGGATTTCATAAAAGATAATGAAGATAACTGGGGGAACTACTCATTTCAGGTTTTTGTGGAATTAGACAATAAAGCCAATTTCTCTGAGGCAGAAGCTAGTATCAAAACGATGCTGCAGGATAATAAAGAAGAAGGTGATGAAATAGAAAGTTCATTTTTCTTGTATCCTATGGAGCGATGGCGTTTGCATTCATCGTTTGAAAACGGAAAAGAAAAAGGTGGCCTCATTGAGTATGTGCAGCTCTTCACCATTATCGCTATTCTAATTGTAGTGATAGCTTGCATCAACTTTATGAACCTGGCCACTGCACGATCTCAAAAAAGGTCTAAGGAAGTAGGTATACGCAAAACGGTAGGCTCTAAAAGAAATGAACTTGTGATGCAGTTTCTAACCGAAGCTGTGCTAATTACCTTCATCTCTTATGTTATAGCCATTTTGTTTGTATTGTTACTCTTGCCTTTTTACAACGATCTTGTAGAAAAACAGCTGATACTGGATTTCAGTAACGGTACGTTTTGGGTGGTTTCTATCGCTATCATTTTCATTACGGGTCTACTGGCCGGTAGTTATCCTGCCTTCTATTTATCCTCTTTTAATCCGGCCGCTATCTTAAAAGGTAAAGGTGCAAATAGCGATAATGCCAATCTGGCTCGTAAAATTTTAGTGATCGTACAGTTTTCTGTGGCTATAATATTGATAGTAGGCACAATAGTGATTTATCAACAAATAGAGATGGCCAAAAAGAGAGATCTTGGATACAAACAAGACCGTTTAATCACGGTAGATTTTACCGAGGAGCTCAGAAAAAATTATGATGTTTTCAAAAACGACCTTCTAAATTCAAGGGCCGTTGAAGCAGTAACCCGCTCTAACAGTTCCATTACGGATATAAATTCGAATAACTTTCTTGGCTGGCCCGGTAAGCCGGACGACCTGAGAGTACTTTTTGTAACTGTTACTTCACATTATGATTATGCCAAAACCATGGACATAGAAGTGTTGATGGGGCGCGAATTCTCTAAGGATTTTGCCAGTGATAGTTCTGCTATTCTTATCAATAAGGCAGCGTTCGACCTAATGAACTTAGAAGAGCCAGTGATAGGCACAGAACTAGAACTTTGGGGTGATAAACGAACCTTAGTAGGAGTAATAGATAATGCCTTGATGGGATCGCCTTACGAAGAAGTAAGGCCGCTGTTTGTAATCCTCGATGATTGGGGAGGAGTAGTTTCCATGCGTTTGAATGCAGATCAGGAAATTCAAAAGTCATTAGCTAGTATTAAAGAGATATTTAAAAAGTACAACCCCGCCTATCCTTTTGATTATAAATTCATTGATCAGGAATTTCAGAAAAAATTCACCTACATCCGATTAACCCAAACCTTAGCCAATATTTATGCTCTGTTAGCGCTGGTAATCACCGGGCTTGGAATTTTGGGTTTAGCTGCTTTCATGGCGGAACAGCGCAAAAAGGAGATTGGTATCAGAAAAGTATTAGGGGCTACCGTTTCGCAATTAATAGCGATGATATCAAAAGATTTCACCAAACTCATTTTAATAGCTTTTGCCTTAGGCGCTCCCCTTTCCTGGTGGCTGTTAGATAATTACCTTGACAGATATACCATTAGAGTAGAAATAGCCTGGTGGATTTTTCCATTAGCAGGATTTGCCGCCTTAATCTTTGCCCTACTTATCGTTGGAAATCAGGCATTTAGAGCTGCTATTTCAAATCCTGTGAAATCGCTTAGGAGTGAATAGACGAGGTCAGTACCTAACATATTCGTGCAATATGAAATACTGAAATGAGTCGAGGCCAACCAATTAATCCGTATTCAAAAAATGATTTAAAATGGTGTCTAAAAGAAACCTCAAGCTAAATCAAGAGTCTTTAAAATAAGACATCTTTTTAGTCTTGAAAGGTACTTTTAAATACCAGCCGTAATGCTTAAGAATCACATCCGCATAACAATTAGGAGCATATCAAAAAATGCCATTTATTCTTTAACAAACATCTCAGGTCTTGCTATTGGACTAACATGTAATCTTTTAATGGCATTATGGGTATTGGATGAAACCTCATATAACAAATTCATTCCCAAAAAAAACAGGTTGTATCAAGTGTACACCAGCGGCAAATTTGAGGGTAAAATCGATACCTGGGAGTCAGTACCATTACCCACTTACCAAGCCATGAAAACAGCCGATAATCATATTGTAAGTTCCGTGGTTACCGATTGGGGGTATGAACATTTATTAGCTACTGATGACATAAAAATATACAAAAAAGGATACTATGTAAGTGAAGAATTTTTGGAAATGTTTGAGTTCCCAATGGTGTCGGGATTACGATACAGACAAAGAAATCTTTGCCAAATTCGAAGAGCAAACAGGTATCAAGGTCAATGTAGTCAAGGCTAGCGCCGACGAATTGATCGTCAAAATGGAAAACGAAGGCGCACAATCCCCTGCGGACCTACTCATCA